>JAISKG010000044.1 GCA_031261015.1 Dysgonamonadaceae bacterium
ATCACTATCGTTACGGACAATGATGGTTCGGTAGAGGAAAAAATCAAAACCAAGTACGCAGGATACTTTGAGAATGACTTATTCACGTTTCTCTATGAGGCCGATGAGGATTTGCATACTATCGAGCCGAGTGTCTTGTCCGCGAATACAGAAAACGGCGAACCGACCGAAGCATTCAAAATCGCTATTCCGGAAGAAGTTAAATAACTAATCATAATTCCAAGTATCAAAACCAATACATTGCTTTTCAACCTCCCGGAAATATACACAATCAACAGCAAAATTAGAAACGCTCCCGCAAAAGCTGCAACTACAATCGACAAATTTAAAGAAAATCCGCCGCCGACCACGCCGCCGAATGCCAGCAACAAAATCGCCACTCCCAGATTCGCGCCGTTGCTAATGCCGAGAATGGAAGGCCCCGCCAAAGGATTGTGAAACAAAGTTTGCAACATGAGTCCGCTTACAGCCAGTGCCGCACCGGACAAAAGCGCCGTAATCGCCTGAGGTAAACGATAATACAAAATAATTCCCGTCCACGCGGATTTTTCTGCCGGATGTCCCAGCAGAATATCAATGACTTGCGAGGCGGGAATAGCTACGGAACCGTACAACACGTTCGCAGCAAATAAAATCAGGAGAATGAGTCCTGTTCCGATTCCGATCACCGCCGGCTTTTTCATAACGGTTTACCGTAGCCGGTCCAGCGAGCGCACCAATTTCTCGTCTTTCCGAATAGCAAGGATTGCCAAAATATCCAAAACAATGGCAAATAAAGGAAATACGATCGGAACTTTCAGCGCAAAAACTTCCGAATTGCCTTGATTGGGATACCAAAAATCGACAAACACAATCAAGTAGGAGCACAGCAAAAGCCCTAAAATAATGTAACAGAGCGTGATTTGCCATTTTCTTTTCTTATAGAGAAAGAGCGCGACCAAAGCCAAAGCAGCCGTGATGCCGCATTCGACCGACAAAGTCCAGTTGACCGATTGAATTCGCGCTACCGGTAAAAACAGCAAACTCACCATCAATCCGATGATAAGTAGAAAATAAATACTTTGTATCCGTTGAATCATAATTCTTCCAATTGAGTTTCTTTTACCGGATTACGGTAATAAATCTCATGATTCGTAAATTCTTGCGCAGCGATCAGAGTTGGTTTGGGCAATCGCTCGAAGTAGCGGGAAATTTCAATTTGTTCCCTATTTTCAAAAACTTCTTCCAGATTATCGTTATAAGAAGTAAATTCGTGCAGTTTATTTTCCAATTCGCGTTTCATCTCGACGGAAATTTCGTTGGCGCGTTTGCCGATGATGCGCACGGTTTCGTAAACATTGCCCGTTTCTTCGGCCAAACTCATCATGTCGCGGGTCACGGTCGTTTCAGGGGCCATTGCTTTTTTGTAATCCATATCTGCTAATTTTTTAATATTTGATTCGTTAGGTATAATTGCTTAATCTTTAGATACTTTATCAATATTCTCGTAGAGTTTTTTAATTTCTTTCGAGTATTTTCCTTCCGGATAATCGTGGATGTAGGCGTAATATTCGTCGATCACATCGCGATAACGAAACTCCTTTTTATCTTCCACGCTCTTGATCGCCATTGCATATTTGGATTTAAATATGTAGTACATAAAGTTCTCTCTATATTGCGAATACGGATACGATCGCATCGCATTTTGCGCCGTAATCACGCACGACAAATAATTACCGCCGGGAAAGGGATAAAGCAGGTAATCACCTAAATTATAATACAACTTGACAGCCATTAACTCTTTCAACGCCAATTTTTCCTGCATGGCGAAAAGCGCTTGCTGCACTTCCTGCTTTTTATCGGTTTGAGGATAATATTCCAGAAAATCTTGGAATTGTTGCATGGCCTTATATGTATCCGTCTGATCCAAGCGGGGATCGGGCGAATCCAAATACAAGCCGTTGGCAGAATAATAGCGTGCTAATTCGGCGTATTCGCCCCGCGGAAAATTGGTATAATAACTTTTGAAATATTCCGAAGCCGTCTTGTAATCCTTCATCTTATAATAACTTTGTGCTAACAGGTACAGCGATTCTTCTGCGTAGGAACTACCCCGCATCAAAGGCACCAAATCCTGAAACAAAGTCGCCGCGCGATTGTATTTTGCTTCCTCATAATACTTTTTTGCGTACTCATAGCGCACCATCTTATCGGGATTCTTCAATACCTTATTATATTCTCCGCAAGCTGTCAGTAAAATAAGTAAGAAAGAGAAGGTGATTAAATTCAATTTCATATTTGTTCATTTGTTTGCAAAAGTAATGATTCCCTTTGAATTGCGAAAGAATTTAATTTTTTTTATTATATCCCCGCGCCGTCGGTTAAAGCGAGTTCGACAGCTTTGGTTTGTAAGATGCGCGAATAAGGCGGCACACTTTTCGTCAACCAGATGTTACCGCCGATGATAGTGCCGCGGCCGATCGTAATTCTTCCCAGAATAGAAGAATTGGAGTAGATTGTCACACCGTCTTCGATAATCGGATGGCGGGGAACGTCGATCGGATGTCCTTCGTCATCAAAAGTGAAACTTTTTGCTCCAAGAGTAACTCCTTGATACAAAGTTACATGTTGTCCAATAATGCTTGTTTGTCCGATTACGACACCAGTGCCGTGGTCGATGCTGAAGTATTCGCCGATCTGCGCCCCGGGATGAATGTCGATCCCCGTTTCGGAATGCGCCAACTCGGTGATAATGCGCGGAATCAGCGGCACTTTCAGTTTGTACAATTCGTGAGCCACACGATAATTGGCAATTGCCTTGATGGCCGGATAGCAAAAAATCACTTCGCCCACGCTTTGCGCCGCCGGATCGGAATTGAAGATCGCTTTCACATCGGTCGAAAGTATTTGCTTGACGCGCGGAAGTTGTTCCATCCATTGCTTAGCCAAAACTTGCGACTGTTCGCGAATCGCCGCCGTATCTTTATCGCCCTGCTCCATATAAAATAGAGCGTCGAAAATTTGTTGGGATAATATATGGAGTAAATTTTCCACATTGACGCCCGTGTGGAAGAGCAGCGAACCGGGATTCACCATCGAATTGCTGAAATAACCTGGAAAAACGATGGAGCGGATCAATTCGACCATTTCCTGAACACAAGCTATCGACGGAATGCGCCGTTCGTGCACGGGAATGTTCGGATAGCGGTTTGAGTAGTCGCCCGTCAAGGCTTCAACTACTTTCTGAAGGGGTAGGGTAGGGGTCATATTTCTACTTTTTTTCTACTTTGTTTTTATATTTTCTCGTATTCGTTGCAAAGGTAGCGGATTCTTCACGAGAAATAAAAAAATTGGAACAATTCGTCCATTTTAAATGTTAAAGTTTGCAAAAAGTGCCGTTTGAGTAGTAAGTGAGTAGTCGAAAAGTGCCGTTTGAGTAGTTTTGCGTAGTCGAAAATTGTGATGGAATCATAAAAACTCCCTACATTTGCAGAACGTAACACTCAAAAAATTTAATACTAATGAAGAAAAGTATTTTTGCGATTGTGTATTTATTTTTATCATTTACTTTACTCGCACAAAACTCACAAAAAATTTCGGTGTCGGGAATTGTTACCGCAGGCGACGATGGAATGCCTTTAATTGGAGCCAGTGTGTCGGTCGATGGAACAACTGTCGGTACCGTTACCGATTTGGACGGACATTATATGGTAGAAGCTCCGTCGGGCGCCAAACTGAGATTCTCCTATATAGGATATAAGGAGTTGGTGAAGGTTGCTCCCGCCAGTGGAAAATTGGATGTAGTCTTGGAAACCGACGCTCATGTCTTGGACGAAGTGGTCGCCATCGGCTACGGTTCGATGAAGAGGAGCGATTTGACCGGCGCTATCAGTTCCGTGAAAGCCGACCAGTTGCAAAAAACGCCTGCTCCGGGTTTGGATCAGGCTTTGCAAGGACGCGCAGCCGGCGTTACGGTTATTTCCAGCAGCGGACAGCCGGGCGCAGCAGCGCAAGTGCGTATTCGCGGTATCGGCACTGTTCTCAGCGACAGTTCTCCAATATATGTAGTGGACGGAATCATTACCAGTGATATTTCCTTTTTAAGTCCCAACGATATTCAATCGACCGAGATATTAAAGGACGCTTCGTCGAGCGCCATTTACGGTTCGCGCGGAGCCAACGGTGTCATTTTGGTTACTACGAAAAGCGGCGTTAAAAACGGCGACGGCAAAATCTCCTTTAATTCTTATTATGGAGTACAAAATCGCTGGCACAAACTGGATTTGATGAAAAGCAAGGAATATACCGAAACAATGTTTGCTATCAATGCTCCGGCTGACGAAAAGAAATATTACAACAAAAACGGTTTCAATGCTTGGTTGGCAGCCTATCGTACTGGAGGATCTCCTTATTACCCAGTGATTCAAACGAAAAAAAATCCGGAGGGTTTGGATTATTCGGCGATTGAAACCGATTGGCAGGACGAAGTATTCCATGCCAACGCGCCTATCCAAAGTTATCACTTGTCGATCGAAGGCGGGAACGAGAAAAACCAGTATTCCTTGAGTGGAAACTATATCAAACAGGATGGAACCATTATCGGGTCGAACTACGAACGCTTGACGATCCGCGCCAATTCTTCGTCTAATGTCAGAAAATGGCTCAAAGTGGGAGAAAATATCTCATTGGCCGCTTCTAAAGGACGTAATGCGATGAATAACGATGCCAGCCCTGGCGCTTCGGTGTTGTCGGCTGCTTTGGCGATGGCTCCCTGGGATCCTACTCATTATCCCGAAGGTTCCTATAATTTAGATGGAAAAGATCTGAGCGGGCAAATCGCGGCTTCTTCCAATTTCCGCGACGTAATGAATCCTTTCTCCATGGTGGATCGCATTCATCCCGAAGATAAGGTAGAACGCTGGGTTGGCGATGTATGGGCGGAAATTATGCCCTTGAAATACTTAAAATTACGTTCATCCGTCGGATTGGATTTGACAAATATTCGCAGTAAAATATTCAGAGATGCGTATATGTATTCTTCCTACGACTATTTATCGGAAAATTCCTTGATAAGTTCGATGAGTCGAGGCGCTATGATCCTTTGGGAGAATACGGTTACTTGGGCGCAAACAATTGATAAACACGATTTTACAGTTATGTTCGGCCAAACGGCGGAAGAATACAACTATTATAGCATCTCCGGTTCCGGAGAGCGTATTTTAGTGACATCTCCGGAGAATTGGTATTTGAGTAAGACTACTTATAACCAGCAGCAAGCAGGCGACGGAGTTGATCGCACCCGTATGTTCTCGCTTTTAGGACGTGCGCATTATGTCTATAACAACCGTTATCTGGCCACTTTCAGTTTCCGGCAAGACTCTTCCAGCAAGTTTCCCAAATATCCTACCGGCTATTTTCCTTCGGCGGGCTTAGCTTGGCGCGTCAGCGAAGAAAGTTTTATGAAAGACATTACACCCATTGATTATTTGAAAGTACGCTTGGGTTGGGGTAAGTTGGGTAATGAAAAAGTAGGACAATCTTCTTTTCAGGCCTCCATGTTCAATTCAGGACCTACCTACGTAGATTATATATTAGGCCTTACTCCCGACTATGCTCGCGGTGCAGCCATCCTTTCCATGGCCAACGAAGACGGAAGATGGGAAGTGACCGAACAATGGGATCTTGGAATTGATTTCGGCCTGTTCAATAATGCCTTGATAGGAACTATTGACCTTTTCCGGCGCGATACGCAGGATATGATTTTGACATTGACCTCGCCTTCGATTGTCGGTAACCGGTTTTATCCGTCAGCGAATACGGGAACCATGCGTAATCAGGGAATTGAACTGAGTTTGGATCATCAACGTAAAATAGGCGATGTCAATTACTCAGTCGGCGGGAACGTATCGTTCATCAAAAATAAAATATTGAAACTCAACGGCGGCGATCGCGTATGGGGCGATCGCTGGATTTGCGACGAGGGACTTCCGGTTTTTACTTTCTTTGCTTACGAGTATGAAGGCATTTATCAAAGCGACGAAGAAGCCAATGAAGCCTTGTGGGGTTACCAAAAAGAAGGAAAGGCAAATCCCTATCAAGCCGGCGATGCTAAATATGCCGATTTGGATAACGACGGGCAAATAACTTCCAACGACCGTAAAACGATGGGTAATCCTTTTCCTTGGTTGACTTATGGCTTGAATTTGAGCGCCAATTACAAAGGTTTTGATTTGGAACTCTTTTTCCAAGGCGTTTATGGCAACGAATTGTATAACGCTTTGCGCATACGAACGGAAAATACGGGACTTGAATCGGCTTTAAGTACAAAAATGAGCGATGTCTGGACGGAAGATAACCCCAACGGTACCATTCCCAATCCCACCAATTCGTTGAATCTCATGAAAAATGAAGCTACCAGCCGGTTTATCGAAAGCGGCGCTTATTTTCGTCTGAAAAATATTCAATTCGGTTATACTTTGCCGAAACCGATTACTCGCAACTGGCAGATTGAACGGCTCCGTTTCTATATCCAAGGCAGCAACTTGTTGACTTTGACGGGTTATACCGGATACGATCCCGAATTGCCGGGAGGTGTCGATTACGGCAATTATCCGCAAGCCCGCACCTTGTTGTTTGGCGTAAATGTTGATTTCTAATTCTAAAATAACACAGTCATGAAAAGATATTATTATATTTTACTTGTAGGTTTACTTCCGTTTGTAAGTGCATGTGAGGATTGGATTGTAGCTCCAACGCCGGGTTTAACTACCATTGATGACTTTTTTCAGTCTTCGCCGGGAAATGCTTCTATTCAGGTGATCAACGGTTGCTATACTCCGATAAAATGGGAGTATTATACCACGTATATCAGCGATTGGTTTATCGGTGACATTATGTCGGACGACGCACTGAAGGGCGGACAATCTGTCAGCGATATTTCGGATATTGATAATATGGAAAATTTCAAAATTGATCCCAACAATACTTTTTTGTTAGAGCACTACAAAGCTCCTTGGATCGGTATTGCCCGTTGTAATATAGCTTTGAAGTATATTCCTTCCTTGAGAAACGATTCCGTCTTGACTCCGGAATTGAAATCGCGTATGATCGGCGAAGCGAAATTTTTGCGCGCTCTCTACTATTTCCGCTTGGTGCGCGTGTATGGAGATGTTCCTTATATTGATTTTCCGCTTGAAAAACAATCCGATTGGAAACAACCCTATCTTCCCAAAGAAGAAATTTATGAACATATTATTGCCGATCTGGAAGACGCCAACAAAAGCTTGTGGCCGAAAAGCAAATATCCCGCCCAAGAAATGGGGCGCGCCACCAAAGGAGCCGCGCAAGCTTTCCTCTTGAAAGTCAACTTGTATAAAGCCGATTTGTTTACCAAAGATTATACGGCAGCCAAGGCTTGGGGCGATTCCGTGATTGCTTCAAACGAATACCGCTTAGTCGATGACTATGCCGATAATTTCAGTCTGGACGGCGAAAACGGCCCCGAATCGGTCTTTGAAATTCAATATATGTTTGATGGCAACAGCGATTACGATGATGGAAAAGGCGCTCACGGATTCGGTTTTCAACGCGGAACTTTTACAGTCGTCTTGACACGCCCCCGCACTTCCCAATTCGGCGGCTGGGGATTCAACAAGCCTACGCAGAACTTGTACGACGAATACGAAACCAACGATCCGCGTCGCGACATTACCATTTATAATCCTACCGACGCGGCTATCGAAACGCCCGAACAGGAAATTTATCTGGGTTGCCGCTACATGAGCCGCAAATATGCTCTGCTGAATCAAGACGGCTCGATGTATCCGCTGGTAACTCCCAAAGGAGAAGAGTTTCCTATTTTTCACCCTACGCGGTATCCGATCAATAATAAAGTGGTGCGCTACGCCGACGTCCTCTTGATGTATGCCGAAACTTGCGTGGAAACCGGTGATTTGCAAAAAGCAAAAGACGCGCTGGAACAGGTGCGAAGCCGCGCCCGCCGAGGCGATACGTCTATTCTGCCTGCTTTCCCGAATTATCGCAACTATAAAGATACGAAAGACGATTTGCGCCTGGCTATTCGTCACGAACGACGGGTAGAACTGGCTATGGAAAGCCATCGCTGGTACGATATTTGTCGCTGGGGTATTATGAAGGAAGTGATGACAACTTATATGGCAGGCGAAACACAGGCCGTGCGCGACCATGCTGCACCTTTCGACATCAGCAATAGTAGCGAATATTTCCCAATTCCTACTAAGGAACTGGATATTAACCCGAAAACGGTTTTGGACGACTAACGAATAAAATTATAATAACGAGAATACAGTTTTTTTATTAATTAACAATTAAATTATTTTTATCATGAAAAAGAAATTTTTCAATCTTTTTTTGATCGCGTGTAGTGTGGCAGTGGCTTTAACTGCTTGTAAATCGGACAAATCCGGTGATGATGATGACGATGATACAGGGTACACTGTTACCTTGGACAAAAAGTCTTTATCTTTAGATGCAGGTAAATCTGCAACATTGGTAGTCACTGTGGAAAATGCTGATGGCGACGATGTAACCGACGACGTAACTGTTAAATGGACGTCGAGCGATACGGATGTAGCTACCGTTTCCAAAGGAAAAGTAACTGCAAAAGCGAAAGGTACGACTACGATTACAGCTGCTGTAGGAGGCGATAAAGCTACCTGTAAAGTAACGGTAGGAGGTATTATACCTGGTGATGACGACGACGATGATGATGATGATGATGATGACACTGGCGATTGGTCTGCTTACGCAAGTTTGCAAGGTACTAACTATTCGTTGTTTTTCATGGATGAAGCTACGACTCATTATCTGAATGGCAAAGGTACTGTCGTTGGAGATTATCGTCCGAATGATTCAGAATCTTTCTTCTGGATTTGGGAAGGAAGTTATACCGGTGCAACCAGTTCAGGACCTAATTCCTATGGACAAATTCAAGGTTACATTTATGTAACGGCCAATCAAAATCCTTGGGGAGGCATTGGAGCCGGTGGTATCGCTCAATTGAGAGATGTGGATTTAACCGATATCGATGCATCTTATACTTTCCATGTGTCTTACAAAAGCAGTGATAACGGACAAAATGAAATCGGCTTGTATTCTGTAAACGGCGGCGAACCTGCTTGGTGGATTCCTCTGCCTGCTACAAAAGATGGAATATGGCATGAATATGAAGTAAGTATGAAGGACGTTATCGCTAAAGGCTGGTCGCACTCTCGCCCCTACGTTTATGACGGAAATGAAGATCACGCATTGAACGTAATGGCTCTGAGAACTACCGGAGCTGGTAAAACTTTGGCTTTGGACGCTGCATTTATTTACAAGAAAAAATAAATTCAGTCCTCATTAAACAAACGCATACGGATAATCCGGACAAAATGATTATCCATCTCTTTTCTCTGAGATTATCCGTATGTCATTTTTATCAATTAAATTATATACAATGAAAAAAACAGCTTTCTTTATTTTTTCTTTGCTTACTCTTGTTGGTCTGACTACGGCTTGTGATGAAGGAACAGATCCCAAACCACCGACTCCGCCGAGTAAAACAATCACGGATATTTCCTTCGATCAGTCAACTGTTAATCTGGAAGTAGGTGATAATGAGGAACTTGATTATAATATCACGCCTTCCAACGGCAATAAAACTACAATCGTCTGGTCGTCTTCCAACGAACGCGTGGCCGAAGTGGACGACGATGGATACGTGACCGCTATTGGTTACGGGAAAGCGGTCATCACAGCTGAAACCAGTAGCGTAATTTCTACGGTGACCATCAAAGTAGCCGAACCCAAACGTACGTACAAGTTGGTTTGGTCGGACGAGTTTAACGGTTCGTCGGTTGACCGGAACAAATGGACGTATGACGTAGGCGGCAACGGTTGGGGAAACAAACAGAAAGAATACGATACCGATGGTCTGAATACACGCATCGAAAACGGCTTTTTAGTTATCGAAGCTCGTAAAGAAACGTTTAAATTCAATGATTATACTTCCACACGCATGAATACGAAAAACAACGCAAGTTTTCGTTACGGCAAATGGGAAGCGCGCATCAGCGTGCCCTCGGGAAGAGGCACCTGGCCTGCTTTTTGGCTGATGCCTACCAAAAGTGAATACGGCGGTTGGCCGATGAGCGGTGAAATAGATATTATGGAACATGTAGGTTCCGACCCGCGTATGATTTCACACGCCGTACATACAGGGCAATATTCCGGCGGTAATGCTTGGGATTATCAAATTCGTCAAGATAATGTCGAAAATAATTACCATATCTATGCTATCGAATGGATCGACAATTATCAAAATGGCAATGACGCCATTCTCTTCTATGTCGATGGCAAATTAAGTACGATTAAAGATCAAGGCAACTATGCAACGAGTAAATCGTCAGACTGGCCTTTCGACAAAAACTTTTATGTCATTTTGAACCTCGCCATCGGTGGCACTTGGGGCGGAACCATCGACGATAGCATCTTCCCCGTTCAAATGAAAGTGGACTATGTCCGCATTTATCAATTAGTAAAATAATGTTAACTAAATAATAAATACAAACATCATGAAAAGGAAAATCAATTTAATGAAACGAATGACAATGCTCTGTTTGGGCATTGTATTCTCAGTGTCGGCCGTTTGGTCGCAAAATTGCCACATTGCCATTGAAAATGGTGGTAGAACTCTTTTTTACTCCTTTGGATCGACGGGAATAGAAAATGAATATGAATTGAAATTAGAGTCGGAAGATTATTTTAAACTCGTTAATCCGAATTTTAATATGACTCCTCCTCTTCCTGCTACTGCTTGGGCGGCTCAGGATGCGAACGGTGACGGTTATGCCAAAACATGGGCAGCCACATTCCAATCTGCAGCTACTCCTAATTTAATTTCGGCTTATGCTTTTGTTGAATTTGAAACATCGGTATATGTTGAATTTAATTCGGAACTGTTCCTTTCCGGCGATGAAATTGACTGGACTCAGGTTTGTACACAA
>JAISKG010000072.1 GCA_031261015.1 Dysgonamonadaceae bacterium
CCGGGTCCCATTTTAGCCGTCATTGCGTATTGCCATTCCGTTAAGTACAACCAGCGGGCGTTTACATTATCATCACCGATTTTACCGTAGGACGCTCTTAATTTAAACATATCCAAAGCAGGTTCTGCCCATTTCATAAATTTTTCCGCGCTAATAATATAGCCCGCCGCTACGGAAGGGAAGAAATCGAAACGATAGTTGGGACCGAACTTTTCGGAACCGTTGTACGCGCCGTTAAATTCCACAAAATATTTTTTATCATAATTGTAAGTAGTACGGAATACCCAATCTTCGCGATAATGCGGTATTTCACTTCCTCTCGAATATTCTTCGCGGTTAAAAACGCCCATAGCGGTAATGTCGTGTTTCCCAAACTGCCTTGCCCAGTTGAGTTGCGCCTGATAGAAAGTTTTGCGGTAAGTGGCGCCGTCGTCCATATTTCCACCGCGAGTAACCCATGTGAGCGGAGACATAAAATCGAATCCGGTGTTAATGTCGTACTCTTTCTGATAGCGGATTTCGCCGGTATTGGGGTCAATCCATTTGGTTTGCACATCGCGATACATATCGTCAATTCCGCGATTTACTTCCACAAATTCATTGTCGTAAGATAATGTTCCTTTGGCACTAAGTCCTTTTAACAAAAAGCCAAGGTCTTGTGTCAGCGTAAAGTCCGTATTGATGCGGGAAGTGGTTATGAAATTTTGACCGCTGCGGGCGATGGCTTCCACAGAATTTATCGCACGGGAAACATCAGGCGGAAAATAGCCGAAAGTGCCATCGGAATATTGCGGCAGCATAGCATCGGAAGGCGTATAATAAGCAGCACCCCAAAAAGCATATTCGTCAAGCCCGATAACAGGAGTTTCTTTTTTACCATAGACACCAGAAAGATTGGTGGAAAGAACGGTGGTCGGAGTCAGTTGAAAATCAAGGTTGCTGCGCACATTTACGCGAGTGTAGCCGTAAGACGAGCGGTAACCTCTGCCATTCTCAAAACTGTTGAACAAATCGCCTTCGCTCAAAAATTCCCCACCTGCGAAGTATTTTATAAACTGTGTACCGCCCGATACATTCACGCTTGCATCGTAAGACATTGCATAATCTTTGAACAATACATCCGCCCAATCCACATTGGGATAACGTTCCGCTTCTTCCAGATTGGTGGGATTGCGATATTTGTTCAAAATGTCTTGCGGAAGATAATCGTTCCATGCAGAAGGCATCAAAGCCATTTCGCTTTCAATGCTTCGGTTTCTCAAATTAAGCGCGTTGTACGAATCTAATTTATTGGGTAATTGCGAGGGCGATTTCATTGTGGCATTGGCAGATACGTTTATCACTGCCTTTCCTTCGTTTCCCCTTTTGGTAGTAATTAAAATAACGCCGTTTGCTCCTTTCACACCATATACGGCTGTGGCTGAGGCATCTTTCAATACCGAAATGGATTCGACAGACGAAATTTCGACTGTATTCATTGGTCTTTCAATACCATCTACCAGCACCAACGGAGAACTTGCGTTCCATGTGCTTTGCCCGCGTATCAGAATTTGCGGGTCTTCATCGCCCGGCTTGCCTGTACTTTGCATAGTGATTACGCCGGGAACATTTCCTGTCAATGCAGCACCAATGTTGGATACTCCTCCGGCGCGTTTCAGCACGTCTCCGTTTGTTTGGGAGATAGAACCAACCACGCTTTCCTTTTTCTGTTTTCCATAGCCGACAACTATCACTCCTTCCAACTGTTTTGCATCTTCCTGCATCACAATGGTGAGTTGATTTTTTTCGGCAACTTTCACTTCTTTTGTAATCATTCCCAAATAAGAAATGACGAGTGTTTGGTTGTTGTTGGAAATGCTTATGGAAAAATTTCCATTTACATCCGTAATCGTACCTACCGTTGCGTCTTCTTTAATTCTTACGGAAGCGCCGATAATTGATTCGTTATTAGAATCAACCACCAATCCTTTTACTATACGCGAATTTTGCGCATAAACCGCAGAACTGAAAAAAAGTAGCAGTGCAAACAAACACCCTGTTAATCGAGGGTCTATTTTACAATTTGTTTTTTTCATGCTATTACTAAAATTTAAAGTTATTTATTATTGTTTCTTCTTGCATACATTCCGATAACAGTTCCCGTAAAACCGCCGGCATTTTTTGTGGATAAATAATCGGCATCCACGTTATTGCACAAATGCTTCCAATCGTCTTTTTGTTCGGCATAGTAAAATTCAAACGTAAGTCCGGTAGAAATTATTTTTAGATAAACAGGATTATCGCTGCCCGAAATAATTTGACTGACAAGCACATTTCCGTTCAATTCTCCTAATTTTTCCACGCTGATTTTCAGGTTTTCACCCGTTTTTCCTACCGAGAGGAAATATTGGTGTTTTTCGTCTTTATAAACTAATATACCGGCTTCATCATTTTCGTCCGAAGGGTTGAAAAAGAGTTTGGTATTACACTCAAATTGGTGGTGTTGCAGGCGGCGAGCGATAAATGCCGGCGTTTTTTTTTCGGAAGC
>JAISKG010000111.1 GCA_031261015.1 Dysgonamonadaceae bacterium
TTTCAGCCATTCAAATAAAATGGATTCAGGAGAAGGATAGCGGCTTAAGCGATCAATGTTGATTCGTTGATTTTCCTCGTCAACCAACTCGTTCAAAGCAGTTTGGATGTGCGATTGATAAATGTGGAACACTTCGTTGAGGTGATCCATGGTGCGCAACAGCGACTGATTGACGCCCGGATTTAGCTCTTGCAGCAGCGGCAAGACTTGCCGGCGAATTTTGTTTCGCGTATATTCTTCTTTCAGATTCGAGGAATCGATGCAATAAGGCAATTGATTTTTTTCGGCGTAACGCACTATTTCTTTCTTATTTACGCAAAGTAAAGGACGAACTACATAACCCATTTTCGGCTTAATGCCCGTCAATCCGTTGATGCCTGCGCCGCGAATCAAATTCAGCAGCAAAGTTTCGATGCTGTCGTCTTGGTGGTGAGCCACTGCAATGGCTTCTGCCGCATGCTCTTGCCGGAGTTTTTCGAACCATTCGTAGCGCAAGTCGCGGGCAGCCATTTCGATCGAGATTTTTCGTTCGCGTGCAATTTCGGTTGTATCGAAATCCATTTTGAAAAAAGGGATGGAATGTGTGGCGGCAAAACCGGCGGCCAATTGTTCGTCGCGGTCGGATTCTTCATCTCGCAAATGAAAATTACAATGTGCTGCTACACAATTATATCCGAGTTGTTGTAACAACGAAAGCAAAACGATGGAATCAGCGCCTCCACTCAGGCCGGCGATTATTTTGGTTTCCGGAGTCAATAATTTTTCTTTCTCAATAAACTGTTTTACTCGCCGCTTCATGCTTATTTTTTCATTTGTCCAAAACTTTTGTACACTGTGTATTGTTTTTTTGCAAAGGTAAGGTAATGGTTTAAAAAATAAAAATCTATCTTTGCAACACAATATTCCGACAATAATATGGTGCTCCATCATAAAATTTTGAACTATCTGGCCAAACGGCAACAGCCGGAAAAATTGTACCACTCGGTTGCTCCGGTGGTAATTCATCCGTTTTATCATGCTGTTTGCGAGGAATATACACCACATATTCATTCGTTATACAAGCCTAAAAACAGTCGGGAATTTGAGGCGGATCTGGATTTTCTGCTTCGACATTTCCAGCCGGTCGATGCGCATCAAGTTTTTGAGTATCAGGTGAAATGCCGTCCGGTGGAGCAAAATTCCTTTCACCTTTCGTTCGACGACGGATTGCGGGAAGTTTATGAGGTGGCGCTGCCCTTGTTGCAACAAAAAGGAATTCCGGCCACCTTGTTTATCAACACGGCGTTTGTCGATAATAAAGAATTGTTTTTCAGGCACAAAGCGGCTTTATTAGTCGATCGCTGGCGACAAAAACCACCTTCGCCGGCAACTCAAAAAGAAATTGACCGGTTATTGTCCGTTCCTTATTCCGAGCGTGACCAATTGGATGAAGCCGCCGCTTTGCTCGAAGTCGATTTTCAGGATTATTTGAAAAAAAACAAACCCTATTTAACTACCGAAGAGATTAAAGCATTGCAGCAGAAAGGTTTTACGATCGGAGCGCACAGCATCGACCATCCGCGTTATGCTCAATTGGAAAAAACGGAGCAAATCCGGCAAACTTTGGATTCCTGCGCTTACGTAAAAAAAACTTTCAACGAGCCGAAAACATTTTTTTCATTCCCTTTTTCGGAAGACGACGTGCCGGATTCGTTCATGAAAGCTATTCGTCCTCAAGTGGATTTGAGTTTTGGTATTCGCGGGATGAAAATCGGACAGGAAGGACGATTAGTCGGCCGCATCGACATGGAAAAAAAAGGAAAAGATGCACAAGACACAATCAATCAAGCGTTTCTGAAATACAAGATTCTTCAGATTCTGCTTTCTTACACTTGAAAATAAGTTCGCGGCTGCCATCACCTAAAGAATATTTTTTGCGTTTGTCGTCGCCTAATTGAACAGCGTAGTCGATGATCTCCACTTGAAATCCGCCTTCTTCCAAACGTTTGGAAAAATCATTGCCACGCAAGCGGAGAAGATCCGGTTCGGAATAATATTGCAAGCGCTTTTCGGGCGTATCGGCATCACCGGTTTCAAAAGTATGCGGGTTTTTCCTGTCGAGAATGGTGGCAATCAAAGCTGTTCCAGAGGGTTTCAGCACGCGGTACAATTCCCGGATCGCTTGCTTTTCGTCGGGCACATGTCCCAATACATGCGAGCAAATGATATAATCGAACGATTCGTCGCAAAACGGGATATTCATTATGTCCACGCGATAATCGGCGTAATTCGGATTGAGATCGGCCGTGACGTAATCGATATTATCGGCTTTCTTGAAAAAAGGCGACAGGCTGGATTCGGGCGCAAAATGCAGTAAACGAGCCGGTTCGGTAAACAACGACGTTTCGTTTCGGAGGTAAAACAACAAAGTGCGTGTGCGTTCCAGCGAGCCACAAAACGGACATTGCGCATTGGCTCTCGTGACCAGCGTATTGCCTTTGGCTTTGAATTGTTTAAACGATTTTTCGCAACAGTTGCATGTGTATTCGTCACCTTGATAAAAACGGGCAGTCATCCGGTTAAGGAATTGTTTGCTCCGCATACGGTATTTTTCCGAAAATACCGACTGGTATAATTTCCTGATCATTCTTGTTTTAATTCTTTTCGTAT
>JAISKG010000179.1 GCA_031261015.1 Dysgonamonadaceae bacterium
AAAAATGTCTGCTTATACACCATGCTTTCGTCGTGAAGCCGGTTCATATGGCAAAGATGTACGTGGATTAAATCGCTTGCACCAATTCGACAAGGTTGAAATCGTGCGGATCGACACGCCGGAACATTCATATCAATCGCTGCAAGAAATGGTTGATTACGTACAATCTTTAGTCGAGCTATTGGAATTGCCGTGGCGCATTTTGCGGCTTTGCGGCGGCGACATGAGCTTCACTTCCGCGCTGACTTTTGATTTTGAGGTATATTCGGCCGCTCAGCAACGCTGGCTGGAAGTCAGTTCCGTTTCCAATTTTGAGAGTTACCAGGCCAACCGGTTGAAATGCCGGTATCGCGGGGAGGATAAGAAAATCCAGTTGTGTCATACGTTGAATGGGAGTGCATTGGCATTGCCGAGGATTGTGGCGGCGTTGTTGGAGAATAATCAGACGGCGGAGGGGATTCGGATACCGAAGGCGTTGGTTCCTTATACGGGGTTTGAGGTGATAGGGTAAATTGATTTTCGCAAACCAAAAGTCATCAATAAAATCTTTATAGCTTGTGCGCAAACCATGAGTCAAGTCAAATCCGTTGCCGATGAGTATTATTCTATTCATAGAATGATTTTACAAAATTACACAACAAATTCATTTAACTCATGTTTTATCTGCCGCCATGTAGGCAAATAATTATCGAGTAGAGTTGTGAACCGAGCATTATGAAGACGTTCTACCAAATGCGTAAGTTCATGAGCAACAATATATTCAATGCATTGTGAGGGCTTTTTTATCAGCTCCAGATTAAAGATAATCCGCTTGGTGCTGTGATTGCAACTACCCCAAAGGGTTTTCATTTGCTTTACTTCCCAATGCGTTGCTTTTACTTCCAATAATGTTTCCCAACGCTCAACCAATGGGCCTAATGTTTGTTTGAGTTCTTCCCTGTACCATTCACGTAATACTTCTGCTTTTTTTTCTACCGTTGCACCATTGCGGACATAAAGATTGATGAATTGTCTGCCTTGCAATTCTACTTTGGGTGCGGCTTCGTGATAAATGACTTTGAGCCGATAACGAATCCCTTTGTAATAATGATTTTCGCCCGAAACATATTCTCGTTCTGTTTGTCGGGATTGATTACGTATCAGTTCAACACGTTTGCCAATCCATTCCAATTTAGTGATAATGAATAAACGAACAGCATCCTCTGTCATCTGTTCTGGTGCAGAGATATGAATCCGTGCATCCGGCGGATAAACAGTAAGGTGAATGTTCTTGATGGGTTTCCATTCAACCTCAACAGAAATCTTATTAACGGTAATAATGTGCATCAATATTCTTTTTGGGCTATGATTATTTCCATTATTTCATTGAATTTTTCATCACTAAAGTCCGATAAAACAGTACGAACGCTTAGGCGTACTTGTTTCATTTTGGCAGGCACATTCGGGTCACGCCAACCATGCTTGGCATTGCTCTTTATGGTTTCGTTCAAACGTAAACTTATTTCTTCGTTGCGGTCTAAATTGTCATAAAGGGCTTGTTTGCCCAAAGTGTCGATTGTCGGTGGATAATTGGGTTTCTTCTTACTACGCACGTCTTTTATTTTGACAATCAACTTTTCAATCAACTCTTTGTATTGCAGTTTCCCTTCTTTTTGGTCTTGCAACAGTTGGTTGAGCAGTTCCGAAATTTTATCGAAATAAGCAGGATTGGCAGGGCGTTCGTTGATAATCATTTTACGCATATTCGCCACCAATACTTCCGCTACTGACTTTTCGTTATTTTAATATTCTTGGGCAATTTATCAATGGCATTTTCGCTTTCTATTTCAATCATATCCAAAAACGAAATATCTTCCAAATTCAGCAATTGTTCGCTGTCTTCTGCACGCACGTAGTTATCAATCAGTTGGCGCATAGCAGGGTCATAGAGTTTCAAATCAAGGGCATCGCCACTTTTTAGTTTGATTTCGTCTTTCAAATCGTTGTAGAAATCGACCTGCTTTTTAATTTCGGCGGCTTCTTGCGGTGTATAACCGGCGGCGGCCATTTCGTTTGCTATGTCAATATAGCGGCGAATCAACGTATTGACCATCTTGTATAGTTTCTCCCGTTTTTCGGCATTGGCTTCACTTTCGGCTGATTGATTTTCTACAGGTGTTGTTTCACTGTAAACA
Source organism: Dysgonamonadaceae bacterium (assembly GCA_031261015.1). GTDB lineage: Bacteria > Bacteroidota > Bacteroidia > Bacteroidales > Azobacteroidaceae > Azobacteroides. Next base: position 2,175 of record JAISKG010000179.1, read on the forward strand.
AAATAAGAGAAAAAGGCTTCTCGAGTTTGTGGAATGACAACTTCACACAACGTAATTACAGCCTGCAAAGCGGCTTCTAAACTTTTTCTCGCTTCTGCGAGCCGATTGGTAAGCAGATTTTCTACATCTTCTTTTTCATAACCATCGAATGCCTCAGTCGTGTAATCTTCTATTGCATTGCGTATTGCACCGAATAAATCTTGGTAATCAACGATATAACCAAAATCTTTTTCATCTGTATCCACACGATTAACACGACATATTGACTGAAATAAATCGTGGTCGCGCATCGGTTTATCAATGTAAAGATAGGTGGCAGCTGGTGCATCGAAACCGGTAAGCAATTTATTCACTACAACCAGCAGTTTCATATCGGCAGGATGTTTGATAAACTCCTCTTTTGCAAAAGTTTCAAATTGTTCGGACGTTTTGTCGCCCATCATTCGTTTTGTAATTTCGTATTTTACCTTTTCTTCAGTATCTCCTGCTCCGGTGGATTCATCTTTAATATCGGCTGCATTGGCTTCGTAACTTGTAACAACGGCACAATGTCCTTTGAGTTCCGTATCTTGGAACACTTCCCAATAACGACAGGCTTGGTAAATACTGTCTGCTATCAACATTGCATTACCATAACCGCACGACAATGCGCGTTTGGTATCCATATCCTGACAAATATCTGCGACAATGCGGTTTATCCGTTCTTTGCTGCTGAACAATTTTTCCATCCGCGCCCAACGATTTTTGAGCAATGATTTGGCAACATTGGATAATCCGGCAGTTTTGGTTTCAAAAAACTCATCAATTTTATCTTTGTTGCCAAGCGATTGGCTTACGTCTCGGGCCTCGTAACGGAGGTCAAGGATTACCTTGTCATCTACGGCTTCATTAAATTTATAGGAATGGATGGGAGAACCAAATACTTCTATGGATTTCTTTTTGTCATCCTTGAGTAGTGGTGTTCCTGTGAAACCTATTAACATGGCTTGGTTGCCCATAATGGTTTTCATGGCTTCGTGGAACATTCCGCTTTGCGTTCGGTGACATTCATCCACAAACACAAAGAGATTGCCTTTGGCTTTAAAATCCGGCGGTAAATTTTGTTTTATTTCCTGCAAATAGATTTCCAACGATTTAGATGCTTTTTTGTTTCCTACTTCAATCGCATCTCCATTGCTTTTTTTGCCAAATTTATGGATAAGTGAACATATCAGCCACGGATTGGCGGCATTAAGCATTTCTATCAGTCTGTCTCCCGATTTCGCTCTTTTTACTTCTTCTCCAGCA
>JAISKG010000233.1 GCA_031261015.1 Dysgonamonadaceae bacterium
GTTAAAATCATCTTTTTCGTATCTATCTCTTTCCCGTCGGTAATCAAGGAATAAAGATACATTCCGGCCTGCAATTCCGAGCCTTTAATTTTCAAGGTATTGCTACCGATCGAAACATCCAATTTTTTCAACATTTTGCCTTGCATGTCAAAAATACAAATGTAGGCGCGTTGAACGGTTTCGGGAAGTTCGTAGCGGATTTCCGTTTCGCCCGTAAAGGGATTGGGCGTATTTTGGTACAAAACAGCTTTGCTGAAAGTTTCGCCCAAAGTAGAAATAGAGTTTGAAACGGAACTGTTTTTATGCGTATTTTCCGACTGTTCCAAAACTTCAATTTTTTTGTTCAATTCCTGAATAGACTGGATCAGCATCGGAATAATTTCCGTATAATTAATGCCCAAATATCCCTGGTCGCTGATGGTATAAACCAGATCGGGATACAACTTTTGCAATTCCTGTGCAATCAATCCATAATGCTTGTTTTGAAAAGCTTGCGATTTTTCATCATAAACGGCATATTGCTGAGTAACGCCTTTTTCATCCAGATATTCTACGTATTCCTGTTTCAAACGATACTCGACCGGTTTCATCGCCAGAATATCTTTCAATGATTTTTCCGAATTTAACTCCATGATATCTTTCTTGTAACGAATATCCGAAGGATTGAGGGTTACTTGATTGATGATCTGTCCGGTTACTTTTACATCTCCCGAAAAATATCCTGCATACTGCCCGGATATGGGTATAAATTCATTGACAGTAGTGACAATACCAACGACTCCGGCTCCACCGGAATTACCGGTTGTACTTAAAACACCTAATACTCCATGATTTTTACCGGAAGTAACTCCCCCCGCATGTCCCAGCACGCCGGTAGCGCTTCCCATACCCATAGTATTACTGGCATAGCAATCTCCTGTAATAGCAATGCCTGCGCCTATACCATTAGTCCCGTCGGCACGAATACCGAAAGTGGGGCCATTTCCGCTTCCAGGGAAAGTCACATGCAAATTGGTGTTATAACCATCTCCTCTTCCAATAGATACATAATCGGTAGTTGATCCGGTTGTTCCGACGCCTAAAGCAGACAAGGAATTTGAATTGGAAGGTAATTTAATGCCAATATTCCCGGTCAGATTTATTCCGCTACTCGTTATTTTGATTTGTGCAAACGAGCTAAACACACACAATACAGTAAGTAACTGTACAAAAAAGATTTTTTTCATAATAAATTTTACTTTAAGTGTATATTAATTTTAAAAATAGAATAATTTAATGAGCGTTTGATTAGGATGAAGCAAAGATAGAGGTAAATTTTTGAATTTAATTCATTTCCGACTACGCAAAACTACTCAAACCGCACTTTTAAACTACTCACTTACTACTCAAACCGCACTTTTTGCAAAGTTTAACATTAAAGGCACTTGTTTTTAACATTTTCAGGCAAATGAAGGCTAAATCATTTTTTGAAGTGCTAAATAATAATTTAGCGTGCTCTATCGCGGAACAATAGAGCGTTTAACGGCTTAGCAGGGGATTCCTCGCCTACGGCTCGGAATGACCGATAACCTGTGGGGGAAGACAACGGGAGGAATCCCCTGCTAAACCGTTAAATACCTTCCGGATTGCTTCAGGCTTTGCCCTCGCAATGACGAATCAACTTCGAGTTTCGTTTAGCTATGACCGAAACAGCAATGTTGTATTTTCAGTGAGTTTTCTCCTTGCCTTCATAGAGTTTTTGTGAACCTCATTCCCATCCGGAATTTCAAAGTTTACACTATATTTGTAGCTCAATTCAATCTTTTACAACGATGAAAAAACACATTTTACTTCTTGTGTTGCTGGGAATTACTTTTTCCCTTCAAGCTCAACAAATTATTCCTGCGGGAGGCGGAAGTTACGCTTCATATCCGCCGGCAGCGGTAGAAAATGAAGACGGTTATTTTGCCAATCCTTACCAATGGTTCAAAAATGCATGGCCAAGCTTGAATCTGCATGACAATGCCCGCAACAAACCTTTACCGACCAACGACTGGTGGACGGAATTTCTATTTCGCGGTTTAGGTCGCGATGAGGCCGGAAATGTTACGACCGGCGGCAATCCTTTTGGTACCGAGGCTTGGGTATATCCGCAAATGGTGCGCGCCAATGAAGAAGGTTTCGAGGTTTATTTCCCCAAAGGTTTCAACGGTGGCGGAATGAATCGCGGCAACGCCTTGCAAATCAAAGCTACATCTACTATACAATCGAATGAAGAAAATATTCTTTTCGCTGACTTTGAATCGGCGACCTGGCCAATTGGCTGGTTAGCAACCAACAATACGCAAAATATTCCGGGGCCGATAGCGACGAGCGAAATTACGCAAAATCCCACGCCAACCGGTTACACCGGCGATCGTTTCGTCAATACGTTTAAGGGCGATGCGGCGCAACTTACGCTGACTTCGCCTAAATTTACCATTTCCAAAAATTACATCCGTTTGTATGTCGGCGGCGGAAATTATCCCGATGCTACTTACGTTGGCTTATTCGTTAACGGACAGAAAGTTAGAAATGCGTATGGTGATAATGGCCCTGTACTCCGGCAAGTGACTTGGGACGTACAAGCCTTGAAAGGCCAGGAAGCCGAAATCCGTATTGTGGACGCTTCCGGCGGCGGATGGGGATTTATCATGTGCGACGAAATTATTTTTACCGACAGCGAATTTGGCGGTTCCGGCTACACAGCCGATTTCCGTACGCCGGTGGCTAAAGTCTTCGACTGGACAGATTTAGGTTTTATTTTGCGCAGCGAAAATGCGGCCGGCAAGCAAATGACGGCGACTTTGGTACACGGCGTTCCCTTCGTATATGTTGAATTGAACGGACTTTATCCGCTACTGATGCCGGGCGCCAAAGCTACGGTTTACGCAAGCAATGGAAATAAAATCGAGCAATTCCCTGCTACGGTCAATGCTTTTACCATCGAATTTGACGATCGCGTTTTCGGTGTTCACGCTCCGCTGGGAAGCAAATTGCATCAATCCAAAGGCGGCGATTTCCAGATCGAAACGCCGGCGAATAAACGCTACGTTGTGGTTTCTGTATTACCGAATCGCTCATTGTTAACAACTTACGATAATTATGCGCGCAATAAACCCGGAAATACCCAATTCAATTATGAATACAAAGTGTCGGAAGGGAAAATTGTCACCACTTTTGCGCTCAACGCGGTAAATTTGGAAACCGGCGCTACCGGCCAATCGACTTTGATGAGCTTTCTTCCTCATCATTGGCGGACAACTTCCAGAAATTTTGATTTGATTGCAAATGCCGATTATCAGATGTTTAGAGGAACTTTGCATACCGCCGCCGCCGCATCGTTTACTTTGTCTTATCCCTTCGGCGGAATGCCTCCGTACTTGCCCGAACCGCTCGATATGTCGCAAAGCCAGATGGATATGCTTAGTTCGCTATTGGATTATGCTTCCGAACATTATATGGTCAACGGCAATACTTATGCCAAAGGCTTGGGCGAAAACAGCACTTTGATGTTGATGGCTAAAAACATGAATCGTCCGGGTTTTGATTTATTTAAAAATAATTTGAAAAATGAATTTACCAATTGGTTTACATTTACCGAAGCTGAAAAAAATCTGAAAGACCGCTATTTTGCCGCTTATCCGAATTACGGCGCGCTGATCGGATTTCCTCCGGGCTATGGCTCGCAGGGATTCAACGACTTGCATTTCCACATCGGCTATTTTACGGCCGGAGCTGCTCGCCTGATGATGGTGGACAAGGAATTTAAACGCGATTTTGCCGAAATGACCAAATTAGTTACGCGTACGTATGCTAATTGGGATCATTATCAAACAGCAAGCGATATTTACCAACCCTTCCTGCGCACGTTCGATCCGTATTTGGGACATTCGTTTGCGGGCGGAACCGGCGATGGCGGCGGAAACAATCAGGAATCGACTTCCGAAGCGATCAATTCGTGGTTTGGTATGTATTTGCTTGGCATCGAGTTGAATGATAAAGCGATTATAGACGCGGCCGCCATGGGTTATATGCTCGAAGTGACGGCTGCCGGCGAATATTGGCTGGATCTGTACGGCGATAATTTCCCTTCCACTTATGGACATGATTATGTGGGAATTGTGCGTACCGATAATTTAGGTTGGGCGACTTATTTTGCCGGCGATCCCGCGTGGGTGCTTGGTATTCAGGCTTGCCCGGTCGAATTTTTCTTCAACAATTTCGGTTTGAAACCGGAAAAAATGGCAGCTATTCAACAATCCATGTTCCACGACCGCACCACCTTTTTCTACGATGGACAACCGATGCACACCAACGACGATCCCTACGACAATATCCGCACGATGGGGCCTTACTTAGGCGGTTATCATCTCAATATAATGAATTACCTCAATCCGGCGCAATCTTCACAATGGATCGACGAATTTTGCCGCTTGGACGGCGCGGAAGGTCAGGAATGGCGGAATCATTACAACACGCCGACCAATTATTATTTGAGCCGCGCGATGATGACTTACGGCAAGCCCGCGCCGGGATACAACACGAGTATTCCTTCCGGAGCTGTATATATCAACGACAAAGGCGAGATTACCTATTTGTTGTACAATGCAACCGATGCGGAAGTCGATGTAAAAATTTATTACAACGGAACTATATTGGAAACGATTAAAGTAGGTGCTCGTAAATATTATAATTCTCGTCTTACCGGCGTACAAAAACCGACTGTTATTTGCGTTTCCCACAAAGACAATGATGCGATGGCCGTCAATACCGACGTTACGGTGAAAGCCAACGCGACGGATAAAGACGGTGATATTCTCTGGGTGGACTTTTATTTCGACGGCGTGAAAGTCGGTACATCTTACAAAGAGCCTTACGAAGTGAAATTCCGTCCGACGGCAGCCGGAGCCAAAGAATTGAAAATCATTGCTACCGACAACGAAGGTCTGAAGAGCGATCCGTGCATCTTGACGATCAATGTATCGGCAACCGCGCAAACGCCTTTCAACGGTACGCCCTGGCAAATTCCGGCAGCCACGATTTACGCCGTACAATTCGACAACGGCGGCCCGGAAGTGGCTTGCCATGATAACGAAATCGAAATGCAGGGCGGCGATAATTACCGTCCCGGCACCGGAGTAGAAACCGAAGGCACCGGCAATATTGCCAACAGCAACATCGGCTGGACGAATACCGGCGAATGGTTTGAATATACGGTCAATGTACAGACAACGGGCGTTTACCAGATGAATGCCCGCTTGGGATCGGCCGGTGGCGGCGCCTTGCGAGTCTTCTTCTACGGAGTGGATAAAACCGGTTCCGTGGAGATCGCCAGCACAGGAAGTTGGGCTTTGGTTGACAATATTTCCATTGCAAAAATTCCGTTGAAAGCCGGTCAACAAGTGATGCGCGTAATGATTGACCGCACGGGAGCGAATCTGGGCTCGTTTAAATTCACTTTGCTGCCTGACGAAACGATGCCGACCGAAGTAGATGCCGGTCAGGATCAAGTGATTCCGACTACGCAAACCACCACGACTTTGCAAGCGGTCGCAACAACTTACGGCACAACGACCGTGACCAAATACGAATGGAAACAAATCGACGCGAATAAACCGGCGACCATCGCCAATCCGAATCAAGCGCAAACAACGGTGTCGGGTTTGCAACAGGGAACTTATGTATTTGAAATCACCGCTACCGACAGCAAAGGCTTGACAGTTAGCGATGAAGTCGCAGTGGCGGTTATTCCCGACAACTTCGCTCCGGTCGCCGACCCCGGTCAAACGCGCACGGTACCTCTGAACACAACTGTTACCTTAGACGGCAGCAAATCCATAGATCCCGACGGAACAATTGTGAAATACGAATGGAAGCAAGTCGATAGCCACGCCGCGTTGACGATCAATCAAACGCTTACCAATCCGGTTGCAACCGTGGCCAGCTTACAGGCAAACAAGCTCTATGTCTTTCAATTAACCGTCACAGATAATCAAGGAGCAACCGGCTCCGCCAATGTGCGAATCATGGCGACCGACGGAACAACAGGATTTTTTGGCACGGAAACGTCCGAATTGAAACTCTATCCCAATCCGTTCACCGACCGCCTTATTATTGATACGAACGGCAGTGAAAGCATGAATCGTATCGTTCTCTATTCCATTACCGGTCAAGCCGTTCTGGAAGAAAACATACGCGGTTTATCGTCGATTATATTAAATACTTCGCACTTAGACAAAGGCTATTACATTTTGACGATTTTTTCGGATAATGCAGTCGTTTCTAAGAAGGTGCTGAAGAAATAAAAGAAGGAGATTGAATTGGACAAGCCCTAAAAAGTGTTGCAACTCAGCGCTTTTTTAGGGCTTGTTGTTTGTATATCAAAAATATTGAGTATTTTTGCGCAGCGTATTGAGTAAAAATACTCAGCATATTGAGTAAATTTACTCAGTATATTGAGTAAAAATACTCAGCGTATTGAGTAAAATTTTAAATAGCTATGGAACGAACTTATTTACAAAGCATTATCAAAAGAGTAAATGAGCCGAGAAAGTTCATTCAAGTCATTTTCGGTCCCCGTCAGGTAGGTAAAACGACATTGATTACGCAGTTATTGACTAAAATTTCGATTCCCTACCAAAGCGAATCTGCCGATAATATCGTTGCTGACGGCTCTTGGCTTGCGCAAGTCTGGGAAAGCGCCCGTTTGCGAATGAAGCATTTACAAGCAGGCGAATATTTGCTGGTGATTGATGAAGTGCAAAAAATAGAGAATTGGAGTGAAATCGTTAAACAACAATGGGATAGAGATACTCGCGACCGTATCAATATCAAAGTGATTTTACTTGGCTCGTCGCGGCTTCTGATACAAAAAGGTTTGACCGAATCGCTTGCCGGACGTTTTGAAACAAATTATATGCCGCATTGGAGTTTTGCGGAAATGGAATCCGCTTTTGGCTGGAATATTGATCAATACTTGTTTTTCGGCGGTTATCCGGGCGCAGCTCATTTAATTAACGATATCGATCGCTGGCGGGCGTATATCAGCGATTCGATTATTGCGACAAGCATTTCAAAAGATATTTTGGTGTTGACGCGCATCGACAAGCCGGCTTTGCTGAAATCGCTCTTTGAAATAGGCTCGCAATATTCGGGACAAATACTTTCTTATACCAAGATTATGGGGCAATTGCAAGATGCAGGCAATTCGACGACCCTCGCCAATTATTTACGGTTATTGTCGGAGAGCGGATTACTCGGCGGATTGGAAAAATACGCCGGCGAAGTGGTACGTCAAAAATCGTCCAGTCCCAAATTTCAAGTTTATAACAATGCTTTGTTAAATGCCGGATCGAACGGAACATTTTTGGAAACAATGCTGAATCCGAAGTTATTGGGACGGTTGGTAGAGTCGGCCGTCGGCGCACATCTACTCAATTATTCGATAACCGAACGCTATAAACTTTTCTATTGGCGAGAAGGGGCAAACGAAGTGGATTTTGTACTTAAAAAAGGGGATCTTTTGATTGGTTTGGAAGTGAAAAGCGGTGCAAAAGCGCAAAACAACGGAATGAAAATTTTTGCAGAAGCGTTTCATCCGCAAAAGATGCTGATTATTGGTACAAGTGGAATTCCTTATTCGGAATTTTTGAAAATTAATCCGAGGGAGTTGTTTTAATGATGCGCTCCAATCTGCATAAAGAAATGCGTTTTCTAAGGAAAACGCATTTCTTTATGCAAGGCAACCGGCCTCAATACCGGTTATGCACCACTTCCCAATCAATAATCTCCCATAGCGCATTCAAATGATCGGCGCGCCTGTTCTGATAATCCAGATAATACGCATGTTCCCAAACATCAAAAGTTAAAATAGGAGTTAAGCCGTTGCGCATCGGATTGTCGCCGTTGGCGGTTTTCACGATTGAAAGTTTTTTGTCGGCATCTTTGACCAACCAAACCCAGCCGGAGCCGAAAATCGAAGTTCCGTCGGCTACAAATTGCTTCTTGAATTGATCGACACTGCCGAACGTTTCGTTAATCGCTTGCAAAATAGCGCCTTTCGGTTCACTGCCTTTCTTTGGCGTAAAACTGTGGAAATAAAAGGTGTGGTTCCACACTTGAGCGGCATTGTTGAAAATTCCGCCTGTCGCTTCCTTGATGATATGCTCCAAAGAAGCATCTTCAAACGGAGTGCCGACGATCAACTGATTCAGGTTGTTGACGTAAGTCTGTACGTGTTTTCCCCAATGGAAATTCACGGTTTGCTCGCTGATTACGGGAGCGAGTGCGTTGTTGGTGTAAGGTAACACCGGCATTTCAAATTTCATAGGTCATTTTTTTTAGGTGAATATTTATTCAAATGTCCGGATCGTCTGCCGGATGATGTCGATACACTCCCGAAGTTGTGTTTCGGTGATCACCAGAGGCGGAGCAAAGCGGATGATATTTGTGTGTGTAGGTTTTGCCAGTAAACCCTTGTCTTTCAGTTGCAGGCAAATATGCCAAGCAATGTCGTTTTGTTCTTCATTATTGATTATCAGGGCATTGAGCAAGCCTTTTCCGCGAACAAATGAGGCAAGTTTGGAATCTTTGCAAAATTCGGCCATTTCCTGCCGGAAAATCTGTCCCAAGCGGAAGGCATTTTCCGCGAGTTTTTCTTCGCGAACAACTTCCAGAGCGGCCATCATAATCGAGGCGGCCATCGGATTGCCTCCGAACGTGGAACCGTGTTGCCCAGGCCGGATCACTTCCATAATTTCGTCGCTCGACAAAACGAGTGAAATGGGATAAGTCCCGCCGGATAAAGCTTTTCCAAGAATCAGAATATCGGGATGAACCTCATCGTAATCGCAAGCCAGCAGTTTGCCGGTGCGGGCAACTCCCGTCTGCACTTCGTCGGCGATAAACAACACATTGTGTTGACGGCACAAGTTAAAACATTGTTTGAGGTAACCATCGTCAGGAACATAAGCTCCAGCTTCTCCCTGAATAGGTTCGACTAAAAAACCGGCGACATTCGGGTTTTCGTTCAACACTTTTTCGAGCGCGGCGACATCGTTGTACGGAATGATTGTAAATCCCGGGGTGAAAGGTCCATAGTGATTGAATGCGCTCGGATCGATGGAAAAAGAAATGATCGTCGTCGTTCGTCCATGGAAATTATTTTCGCAAACAACAATTTGCGCAGTATTTTCCGGGATGTTTTTCTTTTCATACGCCCATTTCCGGCATAATTTGAGCGCGGTTTCGACGGCTTCGGCTCCCGTATTCATCGGCAACATCTTGTCGTAACCGAAATAATGGGCCACATATTCTTCGCACAATCCCAGACGGTCGTTGTAAAACGCGCGGGAGGTCAACGTCAGTTTTTTCGCTTGCTCGATCAGCGCCTGAATAATTTTTGGATGACAATGTCCTTGATTGACAGCTGAATAAGCCGAAAGAAAATCGTAATATTGTTTTCCTTCGATGTCCCAGACGTACACGCCTTCGCCGCGTTCGAGCACTACGGGCAGTGGGTGATAATTGTGTGCGCCGAACTGTTCTTCCAATTCGATGTATTGCGCAGCAGATAAGTGATTTGTTTTCATTGTGTTAATGAGTTCGTAAATATTTCGGCCATCATGCAACGCGCGCTTCCGCCACCATATTTTTCAATGGCAGGAAGAGCGACCGGCACAATTTCGTTGAAGGCGCTCAAATGTTTCATTTGCTCATCCGTCAGCGATTGGTAAGCTGATGCTGATAGAACTAACAATTTTTCGCCGGATTTGTTTTCGATTTGCAACATGTTTCCGGCAAAACAGTGCATTTGCTTTTCCGTAATGGAAATGATTTCTTTGTTTGTATCTTTTAGATTTTCAACAACTTGCTTTCTTTCCTCCGGATCGTCGATGGAATCCAAACAAACTACGGCGTAGCGATCGGCCACGCACATTATCACATTGGTGTGATAAATCGGCAAGCGTTGCCTGTCAACCGTTTGGTTGGCATGGAAATACACCGGTTTGAAATTCAAATCCCGGCAAAACCGGAGAAACAAATCGCGATCGGTTCGTTCCGATAAAGCGGCGTAAGCGACACGGTTCGCGCGATCGAGAATCATGCTGCCGGTACCTTCCAAAAAGCGATTGTCTTTTTCAGCGTCTGTATAATCGATCAACGTTTGCATCGTAAATCCTTTGTTTTCCAAAAGTTTAAGCAAATCCAACCGTCGCTCGGCGCGCCGATTCTCAGCAAACATCGGATACAAAACGACCGTGCCGCCGGCGTGAAAAGAAATCCAGTTGTTTGGAAAAATCGAATCCGGCGTATGCGGTTCGAGCGTATCCTGTACAACGACAACTTCTACGTCTTTTTGCTGCAAGGTGTTGACCATCCGTTGAAATTCCAGCAAAGCTTGCGCCTGAATCGTAGAAACAGGCGCATCGCTTCGTTGCTGAAAATAGTTGTTCTCGGCCGTCTGCTCGTTAAATCCGAACGCTACCGGCTCGATCATCAACAGGATATGTGTGTTTTGCCGCTCCATTCAACGTTTTAATTGATGTTTTTCGACAAATTTTTTCAATACGTCTTCCAAATTCGGACGGCCGATTTCCTGCAGTTCGTAACCTACTTTCACCGTCCGCTGCTTGATGTTGATAATTCGTCCCAAGTCAATCGGGGTTCCGATCACGACAGCATCACACGGCGTGCGGGCAATCGTTTCTTCGAGATCTTTGATTTGCTGTTCGCCATAGCCCATCGCCGGGAGCAACACGCCGATTTCGGGGTATTTCTGGAAAGTATAACTCAGTTTGCCCACCGTGTAAGGACGAGGATCGACTAATTCGGCAGCTCCATATTTTAAAGCGGCCACGGTTCCTGCGCCGATTTTCATTTCGCCGTGCGTCAAAGTAGGTCCATCTTCTACAACTAAAACGCGTTTGTTGGCGATCCATTCGGGTTTATCGACCGTGAGGTAGGAAACTGCATCCACGACAACAGCTTTCGGGTTGATTTTCGCAATGTTGCGACGCACGATATTGATATTTTCCAGTGAAGCGGAATCAATTTTGTTGATACAAATAACGTCGGACATGCGTGCGACAACTTCGCCCGGATAATACGACACTTCCGCGCCCGGACGCAAAGGATCGACCACGCCGATCATCAAATCGGGAACATAGAACGGAAAGTCGTTATTGCCGCCGTCCCACAGGATAATATCGCAGCCGTCAGGATCTTTTTCGGCCTCGCGCAGAATGGCTTCGTAGTCCACGCCGGCGTAAATCACGTTGCGGTTCGTCACCACATGCGGCTCGTATTCTTCCATTTCTTCGATGGTGCATTCGTGTTTTTTCAGGTCTTCGACCGTTGCAAACCGTTGCACTTTTTGTTTTACCAAATCGCCGTAAGGCATTGGGTGGCGGATGGCGACGACTTTTAATCCCATTTCGACCAAAATTTCGATGATCCGGCGGGAAGTCTGGCTTTTGCCGCAACCGGTGCGCGTAGCTCCGACCGCGATCACCGGCTTCGTCGAGCGAATCATGGTTTCTTTTGGGCCGAGCAGCCAAAAATCCGCACCGGCCGCATTCACGATCGCGCTCACGTGCATCACGCGCGGGTAAGGCACGTCGCTGTAAGAAAATACGCAAACATCAACTTGCAAATCGCCGATCAATTTTGGGAGTTCTTCTTCCGCATAAATCGGAATTCCGGCGGGATACAAATCACCGGCTAGCTCTTTCGGATATTTTCGTCCGTCGATATCCGGAATTTGGGCGGCAGTGAAAGCCACTACGTTGTAATTGTCATTCCCTCGGAAAAAAGTATTGAAATTATGAAAATCTCTTCCGGCAGCGCCGATAATAATTACATTTTTCTTCATAAAATCTATTTTTTATTTTAAATTATAAGTTCGATTATAAATCCGTTTAGACAAAGCTAAGCATTATTTTTGAGAAAAGCAATGAGTATTTGCGCTTTTATTTTTTTTTACTACCTTTGTTCATTCCATTCTAATACTATATGAAAAAACAACTTTTCTTAGGGGACGAGGCGATTGCGCAAGCTGCGATCGATGCCGGTTTATCGGGCGTATATTCCTATCCCGGAACTCCTTCCACCGAAATTACCGAATTTATTCAACATTCGGCTTTAGCCAAAGAGCGCGGAATTTATTCGCAATGGTGCAGTAACGAAAAAACGGCGGTCGAAGCCGCTTTCGGCATGTCCTACGCGGGCAAGCGCGTACTTTCGTGCATGAAACATGTGGGATTGAATGTTGCCGCTGATGCTTTTATGAATCTCGCTTTGACAGGAATCAACGGCGGAATGATCCTCGTGACGGCCGATGATCCGTCGATGCACTCTTCTCAAAACGAGCAGGATAACAGGTTTTACGGCAATTTTGCCATGATTCCGGTTTTCGAGCCGTCGAATCAACAGGAAGCCTACGACATGGTTTACGAAGGCTTTGAGTTATCCGAAAAATGGGGCTATCCCATTCTACTTCGGATCACTACGCGAATGGCTCATTCGCGAGCCGGAGTGCAAACCCGCCCATTGCAAGCGCAAAATCCGGTGAAAATCGAAGCAGAAGCGCGGCAGAAATACATTCTTTTGCCGGCTATTGCCCGGAAACGGTTTCAAATTTTACTTCAAAAACAAGCCGAATTTCTGGATGCTTCCGAAAAGTCAACTTATAATCAATTATTTATTCCGGAAAAACGATCGCCTTTGGGAATTGTCGCTTGCGGAATCGCTTTCAATTATTTACAGGAAAATTTCCCCGCCGGTTTTGAAAATCCGGTTTTGAAAATCAGTCAGTATCCGCTCCCGAAAAAGCAATTGCTGCAATTGACGGAAAATTGCGAGGAAATTTTGGTTTTGGAAGACGGTTATCCCATTGTAGAAGAGCAATTGAAAGGTTATTTGGGTGTCGGATTGAAAGTGCATGGACGTTTGGACGGAACGCTTCCGCGTGCCGGCGAACTCACGCCCGACAATGTACGCAAGGCCTTGGGATTGCCGGTTGTTTCTCCTTATATTATTCCCGATGTAGTGGCAATGCGACCGCCGGCGTTGTGCATGGGTTGCGGCCATCGCGACGTCTATTTGGCGCTGAATGAAGTGTTACAAGAATACAAAGATCCGCGTGTGTTTGCCGACATCGGTTGTTATACTTTGGGCGCCTTGCCACCGTTTCAAGCCATTGATTCTTGCATAGATATGGGTGCATCCATCACGATGGCGCGGGGAGCTTCCGAAGCCGGCGTTTTTCCGTCGGTAGCCGTCATCGGCGATTCCACGTTTACTCATTCCGGCATGACCGGATTATTGGATTGCGTCAACAGCCGAGCTAACGTTCTGATTATCATTTCCGATAATGAAACAACCGGCATGACAGGAGGACAAGATTCGGCCGCCACAGGACGGATCGAAGCAATATGTCGCGGCATCGGCGTAGAACCCGGCCATTTGCGGAGCGTGGTTCCTTTGAAAAAAAATTATGAGGAAATGAAAGTGATGATCCGCGAAGAAATCGACTATCCCGGTGTGTCGGTCATCGTTCCTTGCCGGGAATGTATTCAAACGTACAAAAGAAAATTAAAAGCCTGAGTCACCCATGAAAACAGATATTATTTTAGCCGGAGTAGGCGGGCAGGGCATCTTGACGATCGCTGCTGTAATCGGCGAAGCCGCCTTAGCAGAAGGATGTTACATGAAACAAGCCGAAGTGCACGGCATGAGTCAGCGAGGCGGCGACGTGCAGTCGCATTTGCGAATCAGCGACCGGCCCGTCGCTTCCGATCTGATTCCGTTGGGCAGCGCGGATTTGATTGTTTCGCTCGAGCCGATGGAGGCTTTGCGTTATTTACCTTATTTGAAAAAAGACGGTTGGATAGTCACTCATTCGGAACCGTTTGACAATATTTCCAATTATCCGGAAATGGAAAAAATCCGTGCCGAATATGAACGTTTGCCGAATAAAGTGATTTTAAATGTGGAGCAAATCGCGAAAGATTTAGGCGCGCCGCGTTCGAGCAATGTGGTGTTATTGGGAGCAGCATCGCCTTACATCGGGTTGCCGTTTGAGCAGTTGGAGAAAGGGATTCGGAGTATTTTCGAGAGAAAGGGGGAAGAGGTTGTGGAGCTGAATTTGAAAGCTTTGCGAGCTTTATCAGCATAGTTGCAGGTGGTATTCCTTTTTTCGTATTACCTCTTTTTCTTCCAATGATAATGCTACCAATTCGTCAACGGTAGGCTTTCCGATAAGAAAATGGGTGTTTTCGTATTCGATAACCATATCCGATACCAAACTTAATTCTCTTGCTTTTGGATCATTAGCTGGAGTATTGTCGTTAACTAACGGCAATAATTCTTCTATTTTGGCAACTGCTAATTTGTATTGTTTTAGGGCTACACGCGAATCTTCATATCCTTTCGTTTCATAAAACTGTTTTAATTTGCTGTGGGATACAATTTTCATTTTTGTAAGATTTTGTTTGTGCCCAAAACAGGACTCGAACCTGCACATCCTTGCGAATACTAGTCCCTGAAACTAGCGCGTCTACCAATTCCGCCATTTGGGCAAATAATCAATGCGATTCACATTGACGGCGCAAAGATACAACTTTTCCGTAAATATTCAACAGCATTGAATCCGTAATTCCTGCAAAATGCAGCGAATCTTTTCGTAAGTTGTGATTTGTGCGGGAATTAAAGGTAAGCGCAATTCGTTTTGAATGTATCCCATCAAATGCAACATACTTTTCACGCCGGCCGGACTTCCATCAACAAATAATAATTTAAACAATTCGGTAAAACGATGGTGAATATCCACTGCCTGAGCATGATCGCCGGCCAAAGCCGAACGTACCATACAACCGAATTCTTTTGGTAAAGCATTTCCTATCACAGAAATAACTCCCGAAGCGCCTAAAGTAATCAATGGGAAAGCAAAGCCGTCGTCGCCCGAAATGACTTGAAAACCGGCGGGCTTGTTTTTGATAATATCGCCTATTTGTGTCATGTTGCCCGAAGATTCTTTCACGCCGGCGATTGTATCAAAATCGCGCGCCAAGCGCAAAGTCGTTTCCACGGTCATATTCACGCCGGTGCGCCCCGGTACGTTGTAGAGAATCACCGGTAAGGGACTCGCTTGGGCAATTGCTTTGTAATGTTGATAAATTCCTTCCTGCGAAGGCTTATTGTAATACGGAACTACCGAAAGAATCGCATCGATACCGGACAAATCATCGGTTTTCAGTTTGTGCACCAAAGCGGCTGTATTATTTCCTCCGGCTCCCAAAATAATCGGAATTTTTCCATTGACTTGCTTGATGACCGATTGTTTGATCTGCTGTTGCTCTTCCGGAGTTAAAGTCGGTGTTTCGGCGGTCGTGCCCAACACTACCAAATAATCCGTCCCATTTTGCAATTGATAGTCAACTATCTTTGACAAAGCAAGATAATCCACTTCTCCATTTGCTTGAAAAGGAGTAATCAAGGCTACTCCCAGGCCTTTTAGATTTATTTTTTTCATCCGGATATTCAAATAGCCAACAAAGGTAATAATAATATTTAAACAGCGAAAAGGCTCTTGTCGCAAGAGCCTTCGCCAATCTTAAAACTTTAAACATTTATTAACTCAAGGATTTAG
>JAISKG010000235.1 GCA_031261015.1 Dysgonamonadaceae bacterium
CTTTTCTTAAGCACGAAGTGAATACAATGGATGCAGAACTGACGGAAAATATTTACAATTGGTTGAATTTGAAAAAAAGGGCTTCCATTCAAATTTCGGGAGTGAACGAAAAATGTCAAATTGAATTTTTTATGAAGCAGCGACAATTAATTGAGAGTTTTTGAAGGACAGGATTCAATAATTGTGACATAAATCGTCACAAAATTATTTTTAGCCTCAATATTTGAGGCTTTTTTTGTTTGTAGAGATTGAAAATGCCTCGTTGCGCCTTTATTTTCCATCTACTTTTGCACCGTCAAAAACATCAGATGTTCAAAACAATACTGTTATTTTTGATTGAGAGTATAAATAATAAGTAGAACCAATTTAAAGAATAGAAAATGAAAAAAATAATGAAACAATTAGTCCGGAGGTATAAAAGATGTTTTAGGTTTAAATATGTTTCCGACCTGTACTATGCTCCTGTGAGCGTTGATTTGGGAAAGCGCAGCAAATATAATGTATAACTTATCGAGCTGCACTATGAGTAATGTAGGATATGATCAGTTTATACAGTCGCTTTACGTCAAATATCCGAAGAAGGCAAAATTGACGGAAGCTTTGGTGGAATTGCTGTCGATTGAGCGGGAAGCTGTATATCGACGTTTGCGTAAAGATGTGTTGTTTTCCATCTACGAGATTGCAAAAATCGCCCATGCGTGGAATATTTCGATAGATAATATTTTCGGTATTGCCATCGAAAAAAGTTACCGGTTTCAAATGGACTATTTTTCTTATAATCAGCCAACAAAGCAAGATTTGGAAACGTTGGAAGATTATGTGCAGTTAATCAAAAACATGGCGGCTGCGCCTGATTCGACTTATGTCGAAATCTCCAATGTATTGCCGCGTTCTTTGTTTTGCGCATTTCCGCTTTTGTCGAAATTTCATGTGTTTAAGTGGATGTATTTTTATGGTACTGAGAAAGATATATGTCCTTTCAGTCAATTAACTCCTCCGCAAAAGATTATGGAACTTGCTGCCGAATATGCGGAGTGGACGACAAAACTTGCGCATGTCAGTTATATTTGGGATGAAATGATTATCCGGTATTTGCTGAATGATATTCGCTATTTTGCTTCCATCTATCTGATTACGGCTGAAGAAGTGCAATTGTTGAAGGAAGAACTATCCAACTTTTTGAATTATGTGGAAAATTTGGCTGTGCACGGATGTTTTCCCGGAACAAATAATAAATTAGATTTATATATTTCGCGGGTCAATCTTGATACCAATTATTGCTACTTCTCTTCGCCTTCGATCAAGGTAGGCGCTCTCCGCGCCTTTATCCTATCTCTTGCAATATCGACCGAAGAGGAAATTTGCGATAAGTTTCAGAATTGGATAACGATGCAAAAGCGGGTAGCGATGCTTATCTCGCAAGTGGATGAGAAGCAGAGGATTGAGTTTTTTAGGGGACAGAGAGCGTTGATTGCAGGTTTGCAGGAGTGAAAATTTTTCGCTCCTATGCCATCATCCCGTCCCGAAACTCTACCTTGACATGCGAACTGTCGCACAATGGTTTATTCGCCGAACGCCCGCACCGGCAAAGCGTTACCCTGTTCCGAACCTCGTAACAGCTGCCGTCGGCGCCTTGCACGCGAATGCCGCCCTTCACCCAAATCGGGCCGCTGACTTTCATCACGGGATCTTCCAGAATGCCGATGCTCGGATCTAATTGCGGTTCGTAGATTTCGCCGGTGGCTTGGTTGACCAATACTAAGCGTCCCGATGGACAGTGAGTAGCCTGGTGTTCCACGATTTCTTTTTGCTCATCGGTCAACGGTTTCTTGACTAAATGCCAGATGTCGCCGTAACCATCACAAAATCGAGCCGTTGCACAATATTTCCGGCCGTCGTCATGGAGGATGAAATCGGCGCCTTTGAAAGGTTTGGCATTGGCCAGCAAATCGTCTTTCGAGGCGGTTTCCGAGCCATCCCAATCGATGTAGGTATGTGTGCCGTCGCAACAAGGCTTGTGTTTCGACTGTCCGCACCGGCACAGAGCAATCGGTTCTTCCGTGTTTTCGATGCTGATTCCTTTACGGTAAGTCCAGGAAAAACTGGTTGCATCGGGAGTAATAATTTCTTGGTTGATGGGCGGTTTGCCATAAACTAAGTAAGGACCGTCTTTTTCAATTAAGATGTAATAAGTTTCCGGAGCGGCATGGCTCCCTTTCTGAACTGAGTTGTTTGGTTCCATAGCTGATATTTTTACTATTTCTGTTGTTATATAAACAACTCAGTAGGAGAAAAAGTTTAAGAGTAATTTTTTTCCAAATAATTTCCGTAATTTTGCACCTCAAAACTCTCAAATCATGTCAATAGAAAATAATCCAATCGAAGATAACAAGAAAAGCCTCAATTTCATTGAAGCGATTGTAGAAAAAGATTTAGCTGAAGGCAAAAATGACGGACGAATACAAACTCGTTTTCCGCCGGAACCCAATGGCTACCTGCATATTGGACACGCTAAGGCGATCTGCATGGACTTCGGAATCGCTCAGAAATACGGCGGCATTTGCAACCTTCGATTCGATGATACGAACCCGACGAAAGAAGATGTGGAATATGTCGATTCCATTATGGAAGATATTCAATGGCTTGGTTATCAGTGGGAAAATGTGTATTACGCTTCGGATTATTTCCAACAGTTGTGGAATTTTGCCATCCAATTGATTCAAAGCGGGAAAGCCTACATTGACGAGCAATCGTCGGAAGAAATCGCTCGGCAAAAGGGAACGCCCACGCAAGCAGGCGAGGAAAGTCCGTACCGCAATCGCCCCATCGAAGAAAATCTGGATTTATTTCATCAAATGAATAGCGGCGAAATTCCCGAAGGCGCCATGGTGCTCCGCGCCAAAATCGACATGGCTAATCCCAACATGCACTTCCGCGATCCGATTATTTACCGCGTGATCCATCATCCGCATCACCGGACAGGTACGACTTGGAAAGCGTATCCGATGTACGATTTCGCTCACGGACAAAGCGATTATTTTGAAGGAGTTACCCATTCGATCTGTACCTTGGAATTTGTTGTTCACCGTCCTTTGTACGATTGGTTTGTGGACGAACTGAAAACGGAACGCCCGCAAGACGGTGATTACCGCCCACGACAATATGAATTTAACCGGCTCAATCTGACTTACACCTTGATGAGCAAACGCAAACTGCTCCAATTGGTTCAAGAAGGATTAGTTAGCGGTTGGGACGATCCGCGGATGCCGACTATTACCGGTTTGCGTCGTCGCGGTTACACGCCCGCATCTATCCACAAATTCATCGACAAAATAGGTTACACCAAATTTGACG
>JAISKG010000006.1 GCA_031261015.1 Dysgonamonadaceae bacterium
GGGATTCACAAAATCGCCGGTGCGAGCGGCAGCCAAAGCGCCTTTTTTGTGGAAATTTTCTGCGGCAAATTCGGCCGGAATCATTGTCCCGTCGGAATAAGCCGGGTCTTTTGTGTGAATATCGCCTCCCTGAATCATGAAATCTTTGATCACGCGATGAAACAACACGCTGTCATAAACCTGCTCTTCCACTAATTTTTCAAAATTAGCTTTATGCAGCGGCGTATTGTCGTATAACTTAATTTTCATGTCGCCTAACGTTGTTTGCATCGTGTAAGTCTGTGCATTTGCATTGCTGATTGTAGCCATAAATAAAAGAGTAAAAAATAAGATGATGTTTGTTTTCATTGTAAATTTTTATTTGCAAAATTAAGTCCTTCCGTTTGAATTACAAAGAAAAATAGTATTTTTGTGAAAAATTTTAACTATGGCTCAACACAATGAATTAGGCAAACACGGCGAAAATCTCGCTGTGGATTACCTTCAAAACCGGAATTATCGTATTTTACATCGCAATTGGCGGCGAAGCAGCTACGAATTGGATATTGTAGCTTGTACTGACGAAGAAATCGTGTTCGTTGAAGTAAAAACCCGCTCTTCCGTCATTTATTCTTCCCCCGAAGAAGCTGTTAATAATCAGAAAATCAATCATTTGATTGCCGCAGCAGATTTATATGTCAAAATATTCGACATTGACTTGCCTGCTCGCTTCGATATAATTTCGATCGTAGGGCAAGAACCGAATTTCGATATTGATCATATCGAAGATGCTTTTTATCCGCCGGTGAAGACGTATCGAAAGTAGGAACAAGCGCAAGTAAAAATTAAAATAATGTTGTAACTTTGCAAACAGTCAAACTTTCTTGTTTCATGTACAAAATAAGTAAACAATTCGCTTTTTCGGCTTCCCATGTGTTGAACATGCTGGACAAAAATCATCCATGCGCACGCATGCACGGACATAATTATTTGATAACTGTTCATTTACAATCGGATACTTTGGATGAATACGGCTTTGTGAAAGATTATAAATCATTGTCGATCGTGAAAAAATTTATTGATGAAACTCTGGATCACAGGCATTTGAACGATGTGATTCCGGGACATCCGACTTCGGAAAATATCGCTCGTTTTATTTTCAACCGCTTCAAACCGGAATTGCCCGAATTGTATGCCGTCGAAGTCAGCGAAACGCCTCAAACTTCTTGTGTCTATGCACCTTAACGTCAAGGAAATATTTTACTCGTTGCAGGGAGAAGGTGGACGACAAGGAGCCGCGTCAATCTTTATTCGCTTGACGCGCTGCAATTTATCCTGCGATTTTTGCGATACGGATTTTGAAGGCGGTGAACCGATGTCTGTGCAACAAATCCATGCGCGACTGCAAACTTTTCCGTGTCAATGGATTGTCTGGACCGGCGGCGAACCTACTTTGCAACTCACCGAAGAAATTTTACAATTTTTCCACGATTTAGGTTACCGGCAAGCGATCGAAAGCAACGGAAGCCGTCCGTTATCTAAGCTATTGGATTATACGGTAGTTAGCCCGAAAGGAGATGTGGCTTATGCTCGGAAAATTAATCCGCAAGTGGATGAAATTCGTTTGCCTGTTCAAAAACATCAAGCAATTTCCGAGATGGAATCGTTGCCTGCTGCTCATCATTATTTTTTAAGTCCGGTTTTTTCCGAAGATGAGGTGGTTACGCAAGCGAATATTGCTCATGCCGTTGAGCAGGTCAAATTAAATCCGCGATGGAGATTGAGCTTACAAATACACAAATTGATCGGAATAGAATAATGGAACAATTGGAAATCAATATTTTAGGTTGCGGATCGGCGACTCCTACGACCAAGCATTTTTTGAGTTCGCAGGTTGTCAACTTGTGTGAAAAACTATATATGATTGATTGCGGCGAGGGAACTCAATTGCGTTTTCGCGCTCAAAAGTTGAGTTTTAGTCGTTTGAATCATATTTTCCTTTCGCATTTGCATGGCGACCATTGCTTGGGTTTGCCCGGCTTGATTTCGACCTTGGGCTTGTTGGGGCGCACTACCGATTTGCATATCTATGCCCAATCGGAAGCCGAAGCGGTTTTCCGTCCTTTGCTCGATTATTTTTGTCGCGAAAATTCGTATCAAGTGATTTTTCATGCTTTCGATCCGGTTAAGCACGCTTTGATTTTTGAAGATCACTCACTGAAAGTTTCGACTATTCCCTTGAAACATGGCGTTCCCAGCGCGGGATTTTTATTTGAGGAGCAACCGAAAAGCGCGCATATTCTTCGGGAAATGATTGATTTTTACCAAATTCCGCTTTCGCAAATCAATGCAATCAAAAATGGAGCCGATTTCATTACGTTAGAAGGTAAAACAATTCAAAATAAGCTACTTACTCGTCCGGCTGATCCACCTAAGAAATATGCGTATTGTTCAGACACCGCTTATTCCGAAAAAATCATTCCATGGATCGAAGGAATTGATGTTTTGTATCACGAGGCGACGTTTTCCGATCGCGATATTGCGCGTGCGAAGGAAACCAACCACTCGTCGGCTCGTCAGGCAGCGTTGATTGCTAAGGCAGCTCAAGTCAAAAAATTAGTCATCGGCCATTTTTCCGCGCGTTATCCCGACGAAAGTATTTTGTTGCAGGAAGCTCAGGCGATTTTTCCGGCTACTGTGCTGGCGGCTGAGGGGATGCGGTTGAAGGTTTGACAAATCCGATTTTCCCGTTCTGCAAACTTTCGATGCGGTTATAAAACTTCTTCATTTCTTCAAAAGCCGATGCGGGATATTTTCCTTGTTTGATTTCAAGCGTTTGAATATAAGTCAATTCTCCATCGTTTTCGGTGATTTCCGATTTGAAAGATCCGTATTCCGATTCAAATTCGACAGGCTTGGGCTTGGCCTCCACAATGTAACCTTCGGGAATTTGGATTGAAATCGTATCAGTTTGATATTTAGTAGATTGCATCACGATATCGTATTTGCGGGATGAGCCGCTCAACAAGCCCTTCAAGGAAGTGCGCGCCGGATTGATGGGAATCAGCACTCGCGAACCGGTTTGATTGGCGAAATCTTCGCAATCGACTGTAAACCGGACGTCTAATTGCGGGCGCTGCTCTAAAATTTCTTTTTTGCGGATGTTGCTGATCTTTGGTTTATGTACTTGCACCAGAGCGGCTAAAGCATCGTTTTCTTCCTTGGCGTTGGCTCCTTTCAAAGCGTAGAACAAACGTTCAAATTCTCGGTTTTTCAAGAGGGAATGGACTTCCAAATGTCCGTTGCCTTGCTGATCCAATTGAATATGAACACGATTGATTTCCGCATTTTCGTGCGGCCGGTCTTTGGGCAAAGTGTAGAAAAACGATTTCTCGGCGCCGATCGCCAAAGCATCGTGTCCTTCCAGACGGCTGATGTAACCAAACGGAAAATCCTGCGAAGTACATTCCAAAAATACCGTGTCCGTTTCCAAAGGAAGCATCACGATAGCATGATTCGCTTGACTAAAACTTGGAAAATCAGGGAAAAACCGTTTCTTCTGCGAACTGATCACCAGATAATAGGAAGGAATATCCACGACGTCCAGCAGCGACTGCATGTAATTGGACAGCGCTTTGCAATCGCCGAAACCTGTTTGCGCCACTTCTTCCGCTTTCATCGGTTGCCAGCCGCCGATACCCAATTGAATACTCACGTAATGCGTATTTTTTTGCATATATTCGTAAAGTAGCTTCGCTTTTTCCCGTTTTCCGGAAACATTTTTTGTCAGTTCCAAGACTTTCTCTTTAGTTGACTGAGGCAGAGCGTTTCGTCCTTTCAATAATTCGGCTTCCCAGCGGCCGTAAGTTTCCCAAGTGGCCATACTTCCGCAAGCTTTCTCTACGCAGAATTTTTCGGGAGCAATGTAAACGATAGGAAACAAATCGTTGGGCGCATGATCTTCGTAAGAAATTGCTTCCACATGATTTAGCTTCCAAGTGTAACTATTGGCGGCTGTATTTTTTTCCGGTTGAATATCGGTTCCTTGATTTTTGTAACGAACGATTTGGCCGGCAGGCGCTTGCAAGATGTATTCTGCATTTTCGAGAGCGACATGGTAACTGGGAACCGGATCGAAAGATGGATAAAATAAAATTCCGTTTTTGAATTTTACTTCAAATTCATATTTGACTGTGTAAGGATAAGTCGGCGCATGATATTGGTAGAAAGTCTTTTTGTCGTTGGTCGCCAGATTGGACGACCAGGCCATTGTGGTCAAATCTTTTTTTCCAATTTTTTTAATGGATTTTCCCGTTGCATCAAACACTTCGCCGGAAAAATTTTTCAATTCCGTAAAGTCGCCTTCCGAAACAATCCAGTTGGAAAAAGATTTTCCTTTTTCGTTTAAAATGGTAATGACATACTTGACTTTATAGATCCCTGTATATTCATCCTGTTGTGTGAAAGATTCGGACGATTCGCGGACAACCGCTTGCGCCTCTTTTTTCAAATCTTCCGGAATGGCGCTTACCGGATAATTTTGTCCTTTAGCAGAAGAAAAAATATAAAGGATACCGATGAAAATAAAAAATCTCTTCATTTTACAATTTCTTAAAAATAAGCATTTCGTGGCATTTGGCATAGACTTTCGACATGAAATCGCGCACGCCCTCGTAATCGGTCGCCGGAATGACGCAAGTAGCCAATTTGAGGCGATAAGCGATTTGCACGTTAGTTTCGTTGGCTTGTACCATGTAACTGAACTCCATTTCATTGTTGTCGCCATAGATAAATCGTGCGGATACAGGAGCTTCGTCCAAAACATAACCGTTCGGAATAGCGATATTGATATTCATTCTATCATCTTCCGGATAATTAAATTCGATCGGCAGTTTTCTTTCTTCCGATTTGAACGGATTGGTTTTCATTGTTTCAAACAATAGAGGCGGAAGAGTAATGATTGTTTCGTCGCCTAACAGATTGTTGTTAGATGTAAATTCGTAAGATTCCGTAAAGCCGAAGGTGGGATTTTTCTTTTCTTCAATCGAATAATTACTGATAACAATATCATTGTTTGTTTCTAATTTTTCAACAAATTCGGCTTCGTCTTTGGCATTTCCGTAGCGTTGTTTGAAGGAAAAAGCACATTCGCCCACGTAACTTTCGATTTTTTTCCCGGTCAAAACGCCGTCTTCGTTGAAAGAAACAATCAAACTGCTGCGTTCGGCATTATTTCCTGTTTTGCTTAAGTCAATCCAAGTAAAATTTTTATCATTGATACATAAAGCCTTATCAACCAGACAGTCAACAGGGATTACATTCAAATCGCAATACGAGCGAGTAGCGTCCATGTAATACACTTTATCGGCTGCTTTTACCTGAACAACAAAATAGTTGAGATTTTCGATGCTTGGATAAGTCATGGGAATACGACCACGTGAGCGCAAACTCATCACCACCGGAGAAACGGTATATCCGGCATTTTGCAAGGCGTTGAATAAAATGGCGTTGATTTCGCTGCTGGTTCCGACACCTTCTTTCAGCGCTTTGGAAACGCTGTTGATGCCTAATGTACTGCGATCGTTCCATTTCACTTTGCTGCGAACCAAATCCAAGATTGCACGCAGTTTATCTTCGTCGTTTCCTTCCGAAGCTATGATTCCGGGCAATTCTTCTTTGAATAGTCCTTTGTTTTTCAGCTCTTTACCAAAATTATCGCTGTCGGATAGACGTTCCGCTATTTTATTCCATGTTTGCGAAAAATCTTTATAATATCTGCCTGCAATACTGATTCTTTGAAGTTCAAAGGAAATACTCGACATGAAATCGTTGTAATTCCATACGAAATTTTCATCCTTGAGAGCCGGCAAATCAAAAACTTCGGCGGAAATTTTTTCTCCGGAGCAATTCACTTGACTGCCGTTCATATTGAAATTCAAATTCGTCGGTTTGACGCTCACGTTGATTGGTTCGTATCCTTTTGTTTCGCGGTTGAACGTAAAATATTCCGGAATTGTAATTTCAAAATGACTGTATTTGACCGGGATAGAACGTTGAAACTGAAAATCGTTCGGATTTTCATAATGGGGCGATTTCAAAGTATATTTGTATTCGATGACCGAACCGATTTTGACGGCAGGGAGGGCGAATTTCATTCTTTTTACATAATCCGTCACATCTTCCGTAAAAATGTATTCTTTGGATAATTTGTCCGTCACGATTTTCCCGTTTTCCAGGTTATAAGTCGCGCCGTTCAGCCCGTTAATGCTTTCCGATGCGGCCGCTGTGCGGCCTTTATAAAAAAGAATGCTGCCATTGGCATAATCCACGCCGTCTTGCGTTAAAATCTTGATCCGAACCGTGTAATCCGTTACGATTTCAAAATCCCGGTTCGCATTGTTGTAATTGTAATACACATCGTTGTTTTCATAAACAACAAAAGCCGAAGCGGTTGAGTCTTGCGCATAAACCGTCATTTCCAGCAAATCCTGCGGAACGTTTCCGAATTTGAATTTCTCTTGAGCGACAAGAAATTGGGCGCATAGAATTAAGCCGAAGATTAAGGTGAATTTTTTCATAAATTTTATTTTTAATTAAAGGTGCAAACGTACAAATAAAAATCTATATTAACAAAGAAATGATTGGATTTTCTATAAATAGTCGTAACTTTGTCCGAAATACAAATTAAATAATGAATAAAAATCCTATGCGAAGGTTGTCTATATGTAAAATAACGTTTATTTCGCTCTTTTTATCCCTTGTTTGCACTCTTTCCGCCCAAGATCGTATGGCCTGGTGGCGCGAAGCGCGCTTCGGCATGTTTATCCATTGGGGCGTTTACTCGGTTTACGGGAATGTGTATGACGGACTGAATGTAAAAGGCGAACAGATCCATTATAATAGAGCTAATACGGGCTTCCCTTCGGAATGGATTATGTATGGCGCGCAAATTCCGAAGGCAACCTACCGGCAGGCGGCGGCAGAGTTCGACGCTTCGGAATATAATCCCAAGGCTTGGGTGCAATTGGCCAAACAAGCGGGCATGAAATATGTGGTTGTCACAACCAAACATCACGACGGCTTTTGTTTGTTCGATACGGATTATACCGATTGGAACGCGGTGGACGCATCGGCTGCCGGACGGGATTTGCTGGATGAACTGGTGAAGGAAGTGCAAGCCGCCGGACTGAAACTGGGATTTTACTATTCCCAAAATCGCGACTGGATGGCCGAAGGCGGAATCGGCGATATCCCCGAATTGAATTTCGGTTTGTATCCGGCCGATAAGGTGATGAATTATGTGGATAATCTGGTGATTCCTCAAATTAAAGAATTGACTTCACGTTATAATTTTGACTTGTTTTGGTTCGATTGTCCTAACATGTCTAATTCCAGCGACGCAATTGCCAAAAAAATCAAAGATGCTTTAATGAATTCACAAGTGGGAACGCATGTTATTGTGAATGACCGGCTTTACACGGGTTGGAGCGGCGATTTCAGTTCGCCGGAATCCGATACGCCGAATATTCCTTACAACGGATATAGCGACAATCGCGACTGGGAAGCTTGCGCCTCGCTGAACGATTCGTGGGGCTGGGAAGATACAGCTCCTCCCGGTTCTTGGAAATCTCCGCTTTATACGATTAGCCGTATTTTGGAATTGAGCAGCAAAGGAGGAAATTTTCTCTTGAATGTAGGTCCCGATAAGCATGGCAAGATTCCCGAGGGGGCAACCGAGACTTTGCTGGGTGTCGGCGACTGGATGTCGCGCAACAGCTCGGCGGTTTACGGTACTTCGCGCAATCAACTGCTGAATCCGTTTGAGTTCGGCTACGTAACACAGAAGAACGAAGCCAACGGCGGCGTTCATTGGTATTTGCACGTATCGACCGGTTATTGGGACGAAGGAAAAGTTTACTTAGATGGCGTGATGTTGCTTCCCGAATCAGCCAAGTTCTTGGCTTCCGGTCAGACGGTAGAAGTCAAACAACAAAATTTCGGTTTGGAAATTACGTTACCTGAAGTTTGCGACGAGCCGTATTACACGGTGATTGATTTGTATTTCAATGCAATGCCGCCTCAAAAGCCTTCGTCGCCCGTACGCGACGGTTATGAGATTCGCCTAACTCCTTTTCAAGGAGTTACTACAAGTATGAAGAAAGATTATATCCCTTACGCTTTCACCCGTTGGACACGAGCCGCCCACACGATTGATTTTTCGGTTTATCTGTTGCCGGGTACTTACAAAGTAAGGGCCGAGTATGCTTCTCAATACAATCCGGGAACGATTTATATGACCGTCAACAGTATCAAACATTCTCTGCCTTACCGGAAAACGGGGAGTATGGATGATTACGTAGTTGATTCTTATGATTTTCCCATAGAAATTTATCGAGCGGAAACTTATAATATCCGTTTATCCAGAGAGCAACACGATGAAATATACAACATCGTTAATTTAAGAAATCTTGTTTTAACTTATACTCCTCCTGAAAATCCGGAACCGGACCAGAGATTTACGATTGATCCGACGTATGTTACCGAAGGTTATTTTTATTGCATGCCTTCGCAATACGATCATTTCCGTTTGTATGATTCTTCGGGTCGCGTACACAAAACATTTGAGGGAGAAGGTTCGATCCCGGTGGATGTTTCCAATTTGCCTGCCGGCGTATATATTGTGCGTGGACAACATGGCAAACAAAAAATTGTGATTAACCGGTATCAGAGGCGTTGATAAACCGCAGCCGTTTGTTTGGCGATGCGATCCCATTGATATTTCGTTAGATCGTAGAAAGGTTTGGCGGCATTGAAGTGGATGAATCGTTCTAATTTTTCCGTTAATACATTAAATTCATTCACAGGGAAATAACAACCTTTCGGAAGTCCGACTTCCAAATTCGCTTCAATATCGCTAACGATCGCCGGTAATTGATAACTCATTGCTTCCAAAAGCGAAATCGGTAAACCTTCGTGCGAAGAAGGCAAAACAAAAGCGGCAGCGTGGCTCCACAAAGTTTGCAAGGGAACGCCTTTCACAAATCCGGTTAAAACGACTTGGTTTTCATGAGCTAATTGCTTCAACGATTGGGAATAATCATCTGCAATATCGACGTCGCCTGCGATGACTAATTGGTAGCCTCGCTTGTCTTTCAATGTGGTGAAGGCTTGAATGAGTTGGTGGAATTTTTTTTCCGGGACAAACCGGCCTAAAGCAAAAATATATTTTTTCGGTTGAATATTTAATGATTTTAAATAGTCGATGTCGTTCTGTATCACCGGGTGAGGTACGCCGTTGTAAATCAAATGTGCATCCATTCGCTGGTATCGCTGTTGAATTTGCCGGTTGATGACTTGGGAAATAACGATGACTTCGTTGGCATAGCGCACGCCCCAGCGTTCGCCGAGCCGCAACATAAACCGAGCTGCCGCGCCCCATTTATCACGTTCGTAATCGGGTCCGTGATGCGTGAAAACAACTTTCAATCCCAAGATTCGCGCGAAAGGAATCGCCAAGGCCGGGCCGACCGCATGAATATGAATGACCTTTGCTTTCAATTTCCATTTGGCATAAACAACCGATTTGATCGTATGAACGATTGCTTCAAACGCTTTTTTCTTCGGCGCTTGCAAAGTGACCAGATGCACGCCTTTGTATTCAGTAAGTTGATCTTTGACATAATTTTTCCGCCGGAAAACGGTGATGTCGAAGCCGTAAGCCGCCAAGCGAGGAAATAATTCTTCGCAATGCGTTTCCACTCCTCCCAGGAGGTTGGGAATGCCTCGTGTTCCGCTAACGGCTATTTTCATTCTTTAAAATGATTCTCTCAGATCGCCTTGCCGGGGATCTTGTCCCACATCGTAATAGCATTTATCCAAAACCGCCGGTTTGCCTGCCAGACTGCGCAATTTGTTTTTCGCCGCCCACAGTAAGGGATTTTTCATGTATTTTTTCATCACCGGCGAAGCGGTGCCGACCATCCAGCAGTTTTTGGGACATTTGCGCACCATCGCTCGCACTTTTTCAGCTTGTTCGCTTTGCCAAAGTTCTTGGAAATCAGGAGTTTCGCGAATGTTGCCGATTTTTTCCATCCAATATTTTTCTTCCAGTCCGTTGCAGGGATAAACGTCACCGTAGGGTTCGACAAAAAAGTTGACTAAGCCCGCTTCGCAAGGCAGCATCCGCTTGTTGTCTTCGATGTAATTGATTAATCCCATGTTGAAAAATGCGCGGAACCACGATTTCGGATGATTTTCCTTCAATTGGAGGTTGACTAATTTTTCAAAGTCGGCGCAAACTTCTGTTTTGTTGGTAATCACGTTATCGTCTTTGTGGAAATAATAGGAATTGTGGAAAGCGGCCGTCGCAAATTCTAATCCTAAAGATTTCGACAGTTGATATAAAGCCAGCATATCAGCCGAATTATTGTTGGAAACCGTGCATCCGAATCCAATGTCTTTCAAGCCCATCTCTTTCAAAGTCAGCAAAGTGCGAAGTCCTTTGTCGAATCCGCCCGGCCGGCCGCGAAGTTCGTCGTTTTTCACTGAAAGTCCTTCGATACTGATGCGGATACCGATTTTTGGAAATTTTTTCGCCAGCGCGATCACACGTTCATCGTGCCAACCTGAAGTGGAAATCACGACACGCTGCGCCTTCTTCAGGCAGATTTCAACGATCTCTTCCAAATCTTCCCTGACAAAAGGCTCTCCGCCTGTGATGTTGATGAATTTGACGTTGGGAAGACGTTTGATTTCGTCAAGAGTAATTTCCTGATTTCGTTGAGTAGGGTTAGCCCAGATATTGCACATTTTGCATTGCATCGGACAACGATAAGTTACAATAATGCACATATCTGTGGGTGGAGAAATAGTCGGCATGCTGATACTTTTTTGATTAAACGTAAAAAATGCTTAATTCTTGTGTGGCGAGGATATGTTTTTATATAAATCGCTTAATTTTTTCGCAACTATTTCTATGGCATACTCTTTTTTCAAAAATAATTCTCTTCCCCTAAATCGATTATTTTGTGAATATTGCAAACCGTATTTTACTCCTTTGGCTAATTCTTCAGCTGTAAAACTTTGGGAAACGTAGCAACCCTCAATATCGCCGATCATATCTCTCACATTGCCTACATCGGTTGAAACGACGGGCGTGTTGCAGCACAAACATTCTTTGACGGAGTTGGGTGAGCCTTCAAAATCGGAAGAGAGCAAATGTATATCGCAGGCATTCATATATAAAGGAATTAACTCTCGCGGCGTAGTGGTTAATTCTACGGAGTTGATATTTTCGTAGTGTTCTTGTTGCTTCAAAATAGTTAACGTTTCTTCGTACCGGTCTTTGCGTTTTTGCGTTCTTGTTCCCTTGTTGGAATCCATATACAAGATATGGATTTGATCGAGAGCAAGATTCAACTGTTTTCTGCATTCGGTTTTATCCATTGGTTTAAAAAAGGCGGCGTTTACGCCGTTCGGCAAATAAACTACTTTTTTATACCGGCTGTATTTTTTTGATTTGTTTTTTGTTATGATTTTATTGAAAAATAAATATACAAAATGAAAAATGAAATTTCCCATTTCCCGGCTGGGGTCGTTTTGATAAGAAAGGATACATTTATTGAACAATGCTCCTCCCGAAAGTATCAGAATAAGTCCCGAAATAACGTGATGACAATGGATAACATCATATTTATTTTTCAGCAAATATTTAAACAAACGTCCAATGGACTTGATGTGTTCCTTCGCGCCACCGTTTTCTTTTCCATTACTGTAAAAAACATCGCATTCTACGCCGAGAGCTTCCAATGATTCTTTTTGTTCTTTCACAAAAATGCCGAATTGTGGTTGCTTTTCAGTTGGATAATTAGTCGTTATAAAAAGTACTTTCACTGGATTGTATGTATTAATGAAACTATTCCTTTTATAAATTCTTCCTCACTGCAATATTTTTCCAGAAAAGCAAAAAGATTGTCTGCTTTCTCTTGTGCAATTTTAGGGTTGTTCAAATAATAATTGATTGCGTTTATATAATCCTGAACATTCTTTTCTAATAATACTCCCCGTTGCTCGTTGATATACTCTCGTGTTGTTTGCGTACTCGATGTGATTACCAATTTTCTATAGGCAGCTGCTTGAAACAGAACGATCAATCCCGCGGGTGCATCGGTATCGAGAGGCAAACAAACCAAACAAGATTGACGCATTAAATCGTCAAATTCGGTTTTTGGTATTTCAGACAAAACATTTATATTGGCAGTGAAATTACCTGTAAATTGTTTATATTTTTTTTCAGGCATAACGAAATTGAAGTTTACATCGGGCATTTTTTTTGCCACTTGTATCATCTCGTCCCAATCTCTACCGTTCCGTCCACCACAAAAAACGGTTTGTTCCGTACATTTTTTTATTTCAAAAGCGCTTTTATACGAATCATAAAATACATCGTGAATAAGTGCATAATGTTTGTTGATCTTTAATCTTTTGTTTAAGGCCTCTCCATATTCGACTGAAGTTACAGTCGGCAAAAAGTTGCGATCAGCAAACGCTTTTTTATACAAGAAAGCGACTAATTTGTTTTTCAAAGTAGGTTTGTCTTTTAACATGGCATTCAGGCAAATGATTTTTCGTTTTTTGAAACAAAGTTTGGCCAGCCACCAGCAAATAACCGCCTGAAAATCGAACCAACAAATAACAATGTCATTTCTGCTTGAGATCTGCAGGGTTTTCCATGCGCCTTTCAACCAGTTTTTTAGGCTGGTATCATTATTCGGGTTATCTATCAGAAACACGTTGTCAAACTGATCCTTTAACTTTTTATATATAGGAAAATTAC
>JAISKG010000057.1 GCA_031261015.1 Dysgonamonadaceae bacterium
GCTTACACGGTCGATGTGACGAAACCCTTATGCCAACGAATCACGATTGACAAAAAAATGAAAAATGGTAAATCCTTTGATTACAAGGAGAAATACATAGTGGCAATTAATTCTTACCGCGGCAACGGTGGCGGTAAACATCTGACGGAAGGCGCCGGAATTAAGCATGAAGATCTAAGTTCTCGCATCATTACGTCAACTCCGGTCGACTTGCGATATTACATGATGCAATGGATGAAGAAAAAGCAAACAATAAAACCGGAAACATTTACCGATTGGAAATTGATCCCTGAAGATTGGACAAAACCGGCTGGGGAAAAAGATTATAAACGGTTGTTTAATCTTTGATTTCTTCAAAATCAACGTACTCGCCTTCATCGGGCGTGATGATTTTTTTGGGTTTTGGTTGTGCTTGAGTCTTATTTTGTTTGTTGTGAGCCTGTTGATTTGATCGTTGTTGGCTCTGATTAGTCGGTCCGGACATCCTTTTGAAAAGGAAACGGAAAATTGAAAATCCGAAGAAGAGTCCGAAAAGAACAGGTATAAGGATTAAAAGAAGTAAAAACTTAAACATTTGCGTATTATCTATTAAACATGCTGCAAAGGTACAAAAAAAACATGGTAAAAAACAAAAAAAAATTATAAGTATATGCAAAAACCGTCAATTCCCGCTGGAACAAGGGATTTTTCGCCCGAAGAAATGGCGAAACGCAATTATATTTTCGATACCATCCGTAAAGTTTTTTATCGGTATGGCTTCAAACAGATTGAAACGCCCGCCATGGAAAACCTGTCTACCTTGATGGGAAAATATGGAGAGGAAGGCGATAAACTGCTTTTCAAAATGCTAAACTCCGGCGATTTTTTAAGCAAAGTGAGTGATGAAGAATTATTGGGGCGAAATTCGCTCAAACTCACAAACAAAATCAGCGAAAAGGGTTTGCGCTACGACTTGACCGTGCCTTTCGCCCGCTTTGTGGTCATGCACCGCAACGAGATTACTTTTCCGTTCAAACGCTTTCAGATTCAGCCGGTTTGGCGCGCCGACCGCCCGCAGAAAGGACGTTACCGCGAATTTTATCAATGTGATGCCGATATGGTCGGTTCCAATTCGCTGTTGAACGAAGTCGAACTGATTCAAATCATGGATGAAGTCTACCGAAGTTTCGGCATTCGCGTTTGCATCAAAATCAACAACCGCAAAATTTTGAGCGGGATTGCCGAAATCATTGGCGAGGCCGATAAAATTACCGATATCACGGTGGCTATCGATAAATTGGATAAAATCGGTTTGGAAAAAGTCAACGAAGAATTGCTCGCCAAAGAGATTTCAGAAAGCGCGATTGCCCAATTGCAACCCATCATCCTTTTGTCCGGAACCAACCGCGAAAAATTGGCTACCTTGAAAACGATATTACAATCGTCGGAAACCGGTGTGAAAGGCGTGGAAGAAATAGAGACCATTTTAAATAAGGTGGATTTACTTTCGATTGCAACGCCTTTGGAACTTGATTTAACCTTGGCGCGGGGCTTGAATTATTACACCGGAGCCATCTTTGAAGTGAAAGCCTTGGATGTACAAATCGGTAGCATTACCGGCGGTGGCAGATACGACAATCTGACAGGCGTTTTTGGCATGCCGGATGTTTCAGGCGTGGGTATTTCTTTTGGCGCCGACCGCATTTTCGATGTACTCAACCAATTGGATTTGTATCCGGAAGATACGACCCAACAAACCCAGGTTTTGTTTATCAATTTCGGAGAAAAAGAAGAAAATTTCATTTTGCCGATTCTGAATAAGTTAAGAAATACAGGTATCCGTTCCGAAATTTATCCCGAAGCTGCCAAACTGAAAAAACAAATGGGATATGCCGACAATAACAAAATTCCGTTTGTCGTATTGGCAGGCGAAAGTGAGATAGAATCCGGCAATCTGACCCTAAAAAATATGCTTACCGGTGAACAACAATCGGTTAAGGTAGATGACTTATTTTCCGCTTTTGCCAAATTGTCAGTACTTTGAGTTTGGCACAGAATTGGTAGTTATTATGAACGTGAAAACAATAAATAATGTTCCAATAAACATAATAAACAATAAACAACAATAATTAAAAAATTAAAATTATGAGTATTAAACCGTTAGCAGATAGAGTGCTGGTTAAACCGGCTGCTGCTGAAGAAAAAACAATTGGTGGTATTATTATTCCGGATTCAGCGAAAGAAAAACCGCTGAGAGGAGAAGTGATTGCAACAGGTAACGGAACAAAAGACGAAGAAATGGTTCTTCAATCCGGAGACCAAGTGCTTTACGGCAAATATGCCGGTACGGAAATTGAGTGGGAAGGTACACAGTTCTTAATTATGCGTCAATCGGACGTTTTAGCAATTATCTAAAATTAAAATATTATGGCAAAAGAAATTAAATTTGACATTGATGCTCGCGACTTACTGAAAAAAGGCGTTGACGAGTTGGCAAATGCAGTGAAAGTAACTTTAGGCCCCAAAGGTCGTAATGTGATTCTTGATAAGAAATTCGGCGCGCCGCAAATCACCAAAGACGGTGTGACGGTTGCTAAAGACATTGAATTGTCCGACCCATTCCAAAATATGGGCGCTCAATTGGTGAAAGAAGTGGCTTCCAAAACCAACGATGATGCCGGCGACGGTACAACCACCGCTACGGTTTTGGCGCAATCGATTATCAGCGTAGGTATGAAAAACGTAGCTGCCGGCGCAAATCCAATGGATTTGAAACGTGGTATTGACAAAGCGGTTGTCGCAGTTGTCGGTTCTTTGAAAGACCAATCGCAGGAAATTGGCGACGATTTCGGTAAAATCGAAAATGTAGCTAAAATTTCCGCCAACGGCGACGAAACCATCGGCGCTTTGATTGCAGAAGCCATGCACAAAGTGAAAAAAGAAGGCGTTATCACGGTAGAAGAATCGAAAAGCATTGATACTTACGTAGATGTAGTAGAAGGTATGCAATTCGACCGCGGTTATATTTCCGCTTATTTCGTAACCAATACGGAAAAAATGGAAGCCGATTTGGATAATCCTTTCATTCTTATCTATGACAAGAAAATTTCCGTATTGAAAGACGTACTTCCTATTCTCGAACAAACCGTTCAAACTGGTCGTCCGTTGTTGATTGTTGCCGAAGATATCGAATCGGAAGCGTTGGCTACTTTGGTAGTTAACCGTTTGCGCGGTTCTTTGAAAATTTGCGCCGTGAAAGCGCCGGGATTCGGCGACCGCCGCAAGGAAATGTTGGAAGACATAGCCGTACTTACCGGTGGCGTTGTCATCTCGGAAGAAAAAGGGTTGAAATTGGAAGGTACAACCGTTGAGATGTTGGGATCGGCCGAAAAAGTAACCGTAAGCAAAGACAATACCGTGATTGTGAACGGATCCGGCGACAAGAATGCAATATCTGCCCGTGTAGCTCAGATTAAAGCTCAAATTGAAACAACGACTTCCGATTACGATCGCGAAAAATTGCAAGAACGTTTGGCCAAATTGGCAGGCGGTGTAGCTGTTCTTTACGTAGGCGCTGCTTCCGAAGTGGAAATGAAAG
Source organism: Dysgonamonadaceae bacterium (assembly GCA_031261015.1). Taxonomy (GTDB): domain Bacteria; phylum Bacteroidota; class Bacteroidia; order Bacteroidales; family Azobacteroidaceae; genus Azobacteroides. The sequence continues at coordinate 3,578 of JAISKG010000057.1, forward strand.
AAAAGAAAGACCGTGTCGACGATGCTTTGAGCGCTACCCGCGCAGCCATCGAAGAAGGCACCGTTCCGGGTGGTGGCGTGGCTTATATACGCGCAACGGCTGCTTTGGAAAAACTGAAAGGAGCAAACGAAGACGAAACCACCGGTGTGGAAATCGTGAAACGCGCCATCGAAGAACCGCTTCGTCAAATCGTTGAAAACGCCGGAAAAGAAGGCGCCGTAGTCGTACAAAAAGTGAAAGAAGGAAAAGCCGATTTCGGTTACAATGCCCGCACGGA
>JAISKG010000109.1 GCA_031261015.1 Dysgonamonadaceae bacterium
ATAAACAATTGCAAGCATATATGGATGATTCATATACTTATACAGGCACTAAAAGGTCAGATGATATTCCTCAAATTATTATTACATATTCTCAAAATTATTTAACAGGCAACTAAAAAAAATGAAAATGATCACCTGAAAAAAAACCTGTTAAGTTTTAAAAACTTAACAGGTTTCATACCTTCCTAAAGGTAGCCTCAAAATCAGGTCAGTACTACCTATTTAATTTCATTTCACAACCGAACTTTAAACGTTTCCGTCCCAACTCGGACAATGTAGATTCCGGCCGGCAAATTGCGCCGCGAAATCGCATAATCATGTCCGTTCATCAAGCGGGAAACAATCACCTGGCCAAGGCCGTTCAACACTCTTACCGCTTGATTGGCTTCGTCGGAATGAATGTAAAGATAACCGGCATCCGTCAAAATCCGGCTTTTGCTGTCGGTCGTTACCGAAGGGATCGCCGTCTTAATGCCGGTAGTTACCATAATTTCGTTCGATACTTTGGAATATTTCGTTCCGTTGTAAGCTAATACGGAATAAAAATAGTCCGATTCCGGATCCAAGTCAGACACCGGATACACCAAAACATTTTCTACATTTTTGCGGTCAAAATCACCCACAAAGTCAATCGAAGCATAAGTTCCATAGATTACTTCAATATCGTCGATCGCCGTATAACCTCCTACGCGCGCGTGTAAAATTTTAACCGCCGTACAAGTTTCAGGAAAATCGGATTTGGTGAAAGTCACACCTCCCACAGCATTCGCAATCGGAGTGATTCTGTCTAATTCGACCCATTCTTGATTCACATAACCATAAATGATCAAAGCATTCGACGAATTGGCCGAAATGCCGCGATACCAGAAACTCAGCGATTTCACCGGTTTTTCGTAATCGGGCGATTGGATGTATTCGTTGCTTCCGAAGCACAAAGCCGGAGCAGCTTGTCCATACTGATTTTCCTGCGTATAGAAAGCAACGCTGTTTTTCGTCCAGCCTGCCGGCATTTTCCGGTCGGTAAAATTAACAACATCTGTAAAATCGGCAGGTTCCAATTTATAATAAACATTCAATTGATAAGATACCGCATCAGACATTTCGTCCCAATGAGCGAGGAACGATTCGCCGGTAACTTCCGTTGCATCGGTCGCAACCGGAGCCAAATATTCAAATGTTGGCGGCAAAGTCGCAACGCCGATTTCATTCGAAGCATCGGTCACCTGACTATGGTAACCGGCTTTTACCGTATAGAAATATTGAGTATTGTAAGGCAAATCGGTAATAGCATAAGACAACACATTGCCCAACTCTTTATTTTCGTAACCCTCCAAATAAATAACGGCATCATTTGGGCCTTTCTGATAAACCGACAGAAAATATTTTTCCGCATTTGCAAGTGCATTCCAGTTAGCCGTAAAACCGACCGGAGTTAATTCGGTCGCGGCGGTAGCTACGGGCGTTCCGGTCAGTACAAGCGCGTGCGGATCGTAGCCTTGAAGTGTCAAAATCCCCGTATTATCGGGATCGAGGTAATTTTTGAAATGTTTCGCCGCACTGTTATCCTTATCCCAATGGTAGGCAAATTTTCCGTAATAATCGGCCGAAGTCGGCGTGCTGCAATACGAGCTACCACCGGTAAGCGTACCTACGATTAAACCGTCTTGATTGAAAATAGGCGAACCTGACGATCCTCCGTAAGTAGGACTGTTTCCATGAGCCGTTGCCGCCCAAGTTACTTTCCAATGCGCATTAGTCTTGCCGGTTTCGCTATAGGTTGACCACGTAGAAGTAGTCAGCGGAGTGGTAAATGTTGAAATCTTTTTGATCAAACCGTCGGGATGATGAATGCCTACACCGCTTGTCGCCGCAATGTCGCGGGCGTCCCAACCATTGTAATATACCTCCCAGTCGGCGGGAATAGCATTATTCAATTTGATCAAACTACCGTCCGACGAGCCGCTGATTGAAGTCGTAACGACTAATGATCCACCGCTCATGGATTTGGTTTTCGAGCTGGAATACGTTACCGTCGTACAATTCGTATTAGGCGTAGAAGTTGATTCCATGAAAAATTCGACAAACAACGTGTTGTAATTACTGGCGCTCATGCCTTGAGTACAATGGTTGGCTGTTAAAATATAAGGCGTTCCGTCTTCCCGTACATTATTGACCAACGAACCGCTACAGAAAAAATAGCTGTGCGAATTATTGGTCGATAAAGCGACTACGCCTTTAATTTGGTTAGTCCAATTATCGCCCTCGGAACAGTTGGTATTGATATAACAGTTCACCGATTCTTGCGTTTCCTGATTCGACCGGTAAATATAGCCGATATCGCAAATCGTGATGCGGGGATCTTCGTTCGAAAGAGCGGAAGGAACATATTCGAGTGTAACAGCGTCGCCGTACAATGCACCCGAAACCGTTCGTCCTTCTCCCCGATTGTTGTCGTGCGTGAACAAACGTACATTTCTGCGATTGTTGTCATACACATACAACTCGCCGCCTTCGGGAATATACAATTCATCAAACATCAGGATCAAGCCTTTGGCTCCTTCCGATGAAACGACATACTGACGAATAGACTTGTCCGGAGACAGTTGCGAACGCGTCATATTTTGCCCGTCGAGCTTAATATCGACCGTATTACGAACAGCAAAACGCAAAGGCATGCCTTGTTTCATGTCCGCTTCGTCTTCGTCTAACAATTGTTGAACATTTTTCTTAAATTCCAAACGATACGTTTCCGGAATAGCAAGGACGTTGCGCTCGACCTTAAAACTCGGCGGCAACTTGTCGGTTTCCGTTTGCGCAACCACAGCGGCAGCAAACAGAAAAAACAACACAGCAAAAAAATAATTCTTCTTCATCATGTTTTAAAATAATTGTTTGTTTTTCTTGCAAAGATAGAGAGTTTTTACGATTCTATCCCGTATTTGTGGTATTTTTCTCCGAAGAACACTAATTTCATGAAAAATAATTCTATATTTGCAAATATTTTTCTTTTAATGATATTTTTCAATTTAAAAAGTACAAAGATGAAAAAATTGTTTCTTTTTTTGAGTTTAACTTTGTTTTTTGTTGGTAGTCTTTCAGCGAAAGATTTGCCTGTGGCTTCACAAAAACAAGTAGTGAAAGCGGCCTTGACCGCTCATGTGGACAAACCAAGTAAAGACTTGTCTAAAGTTTCGCCCCTGCTTCAAAAACGGTTGGACACCGCCGAACAGACTTTGCGTACCAAAGGCGTAAAACAACACTCGCGTTTCGAATCTTCTCCTACTCAACAAGTCGTTTACTTGGGCAGAAGAGCGCAAACCGACGCTACAACAGCTTCCATCACTTTGAAAGCAGGCAATCCCTGGGGCGATGGAACTGGTTATGTTCTTTGGATTTCCAACAATCTCACCTTCGACATGGTAGATGCAACGTATGACGAGGTTACGGAAGACTATAATTGGGCGACTATTTATGGTTACTGTAATTACTTCATCCCGACTACAGCGACCGGATCTCCTACTACGCCTAAAGTCGGCGGAAACAGCGGAACACCCAGCGCTACCATTACGATTCCGGGCGGCACTTATGCTTACCTGGTTTTGAATCCCGATCCGACGAGCAATACGATGTTTATTCCGGGTGCAGGTCCTGCTTATGATTTCACTTATAATTTCCAAAACGGTTGGGAATATCTCTTTGAAATAACTGCAGATCCTACTTATGGAGATAAAGTCAATTTGACGGCCACTCATCCGCTTCCTCCCGGTTTTACCTACACTTTACCGTTTACGGATAATTTTTCAGAATCATACGCTAATAAGTGGACGATAACGGACGCCAACAGCGACGGGAAAACCTGGACTCAAGTAACCGACGGATCGGTGGGCGCCATGCGTTACTCTTACAATTCTTCTCAAAATGCCAACGATTATTTAATTACCAATGCTCCGGTAACAATTCCGGCAGGCGAGAACACATTCAAATTGTCTTATCGCGCGCAAAGCTCCAGTTATCCCGAAGCGTTTGAAATTTATTACGGGACAAGCAACGCACCTGCTTCTTTCACCAAAATCGGTGGCGTAAGCGACATTAAGAATACGACTTACGAAGAATACATAACTGCAGTGAATCTTCCGGCAGGCGATTATTATTTCGCCATTAAAGCTACTTCGGCAAAAGATATGTTTTATCTTTATATTACCGATGTATCGATTACAGCCGGAGCTTTCGTAGCACTTCCCGATTTGTCTATTTCAAAAATTGTCTTGCCGCAAGCAAGCTGTACTTTATCGAATGCCGAATCCATCAGTCTGGTTGTAGCCAACACAGGATTAGCAGCTTCTACAAGTTACACGATCAATTATACGGTAAACGGCGTAAACGGATCGCAAACAGTTGCAGGAGGTCTTGCCGCCAAATCGACGGCTACGGTTGCTTTAAACAGCACATTCGATTTCTCGGCTCTGACTACCTATAATATCACAGCTTCCGTAACGGATCCGGCCGATACGAATACCGAAAACAATTCGGCTTCGGTTTCCTTAACAACTCACGGCCCGCTGACTTTGCCGTTCAGCAATCATTTGGAAAGTGAAGCGGATATCGCCGACTTCTATTTCGATGAAGACACTTGGGTATATTTCAACACCGGCGGATTCAAAGACTTAACCGCTTACGAAGAAAGCCCGTTATATACCCGTTGCATTCAAATGAATTCGGGAGTTTACAATCTGAAATTCGGATACATGGCAGGAATGAATTTCTTTGGTTATTTGTTCACCGACGATTTTGAAGTTCGCTTCGGGAAAGCCGGCACGGATGTTTCCACTTGGCAAGTAATCGCTTCGTTTGAAGAAGAATATACCGATGACGCGTATGTCAATTATGAAACTACGCTGACGGTTAGTTCAGCCGATTTGTATCAAGTGGCATTTGTTCCGACTTGGCTGGGAGCTTTGGCGATTGAAAGCATAGAAATTACCGCCGCATTGGATCACGATGTAGCTGTACAATCCGTTACTTCCACCTTGGCGGCTTATACTCCGGTGAGTCACTTAAACGGCAACACGGTTGAATTTTCGGTTGGCATCAAAAATACGGGAAAGAACAACGAAACCGTGAAAGTACAAGTATTACAAGGCGCGACAGTTCTCGGAGAAGTTTCTCAAACCGTGAATGCCGGCGCAACGGCAACCGTGAAAGTTCC
>JAISKG010000120.1 GCA_031261015.1 Dysgonamonadaceae bacterium
AGACTCCCGAAGCTTACGCCGAATATGCCGAGATTCTCAGTCGAATGATTGAGCAAGGGAAAATCAGGCAGTATTGTAAGAAGTGGTGATAATTATGAAAATAACAACCAATACCGTAGTTGTAGAATCTGGCGGCGATTTGATTTTCACTGCTCCCAGTATCGAACTTGGTGCAGGTTTTGAAGGATTTGATAGACGAAATGTATTTCGATAGTTTCCCGCCCCCTACTTCGGCAAATTCTCCCCCCTCACCCTAAAGAAATTATTATTCCTCTCCAACAACCGGTACTCGCCGCGATTGCCCCACCCCGCCGGCCGGTCCTCCAAATACATATCCTCACCGGTATCGTTGGAAATGAAATTACGAATCCGGTTCTGCCATTGCTGGATGCGCGCGATACTTTTATCAACGTAAAAATAGTCGTTTTTACTGTCGGCAAGTTCTTGCAAATAAGAAATATACATCGTTCGATATTCGGGAATCTCCAATAGTTTTTTGATCAAAGGATGTTGATCATTTCCCCAGCGAAGCACATCCTGCCTGCCCGCATCGTCCATCAACAACGAAGTGCCGAGCGTGTTATCATAATCGTAAGGGATGAAATAAAATTTTCCCTGCGGATCGAAATAGAAGTAAAAATTATTTTTATTGTTCCAATAATCGTCCCACATTCCACAAATTACATTCACAGCGTAGGTTTTCAGAAGCAGTGGAACATCGGTCGCTTGACCGATCCACGTTTTAAAATCATCGCCTTTTTTATTTTTCAGATTGGTGATGAAAGCGGCTAATTCGGTTTTGGCCGCTTCGAGTTGCTTCTCGTTGGTTTTCAAGTCGTAAACCGGCTTGTAAGTGTAGGTTAACGTGACGTCTTCGATGCCCATCAAATTTTTATCCGCGTAAGCCAGATCGGCTCCGTAATTGGCCTTCCACAGATTGCCTTCGGCGGAGGAATAAAATCCGTTCCGGTTTTTAAGATATTCTTTATCAATGGGTTCTAATAATTCATAGACACCGTAATAAATTGTTTGCGGGTCTTCCTTGATTTTGATATACAAACGGCAATAACTCGAGCGCGGCGCCGTCCACACGCCGAAACGCTTGAATAAATCGTAGCAATAGACCTCGCGCACATAACAAGCATCGTCTTTGAACCACTTCAAATTGAGTTTCTCCGCGCCGGCCAAAGTCTGTCCTTTGACAAATTTCTTGAAATTGAGCGCAAAATGAACGTGATGCCATTCGGGGTGATCAGCGTTGTGCATTTGTTCCCAGTCGCCTTCGGGACGCCTTCGGCTGGTATTTCCGCGTAAGCGAATGCCGATATCGGACAAATTGTAAGTGTCGGCGCCTTTGACAAACGTGATATTCCCTTTGATATTTTCTTCATTCATCGGGTTTTGATCGAAATATGCCAGAAGCAAATTCCATTCTTCCGTTGGAATTTCGAGCGTCAGCGACGGCAAAGCCTCAATATCGTATAAGTATTTGAGAATGCTTGATTCCGGTTGCGGCGGCTTGATTTCCGGAATCGTATCTTCCGGTACTTGAGGCTCTTCAACATCCGGCGGATTTGGAACAACCGGCGAATCTTCGTTACACGCGACGGTTCCGAAAAAGAAACCGGCGCATACAACGAATGAAAAAAGAAAATGTCTTAAATACATGCGTTTCAAATTATTTCTTAATTAACTTGCCGACAACGGATTGTTTATCTCCCGTCGCCCGCAGTAAGTAAACTCCCGGTGAATAGGCCGACAAATCCAAAAACGTTGTTCCCGTTCCGACCTCTTGCTCCAGCAATACGCGTCCCTTTAAATCAATCACCGATACTTTTTGAATCCCTACCGGAACATTCAGCTGGAAAAGACCGGAAGACGGATTGGGAAAAATCACGATTTGTTCCGTTGAACGATCCATTGAAAGTGCAGTTCCTTTAATCGTAAAATGATAAATAGCAGATGATTGCGTAGTCAGTTGCGCACCGTTGACCGCCTTCACGTACCACGTATGCGCGCCGGCGTCCGACACGTTGATCGTTGCATTCGTTGTCGTTGGCGTAGCCCGCAATACATCATCAATAAATAATTGATAACCGGCGATCGACGATTCGGGATCGGTACTTGCCGTCCAAGTGAAATTGACCGACGTGCTTTCCAATTGGCTGTTATCAGCCGGAGAAACGAGATTGAAAGCAGTGGGCGGCGTATTGTCTTCCACGCCAAATCCTTGAATGCCAAATCCATATTGGAACAAAGGATTCCCGAAAATCGGCGGAACAGCCTCGCCCCGTTCGATGTATCCACGGATTTGCTCGCGCTCGTAAGCAGCTGCTCCGATGTCGTAAGGCAAATCCCATTTTTCGATCTGATTATTTGTGTTATCCGTACCGACTTGATCTTGCGAAAGCGGGATTTGGAACGGTAGTTTTCCCATCGGGGCGAAATCGCCGAAAATACATTCTGCCGTCGCTTGGCCGATTCCGTTACCGCCGCGATACACAGCGATTACCGCATCCGACGCTTCAATGACCGGCGTCAGCACGTATGGACGAGGCAAAATCACTACCGTAATCACTTTCGCGCCGCGCGCTTTGAAATTCTGAATGATATTCAATTGTTCTACAGGAATATTCGGATTCTTATCGTCCCATTCAGTCCCGTGCGTATAACTTTTTTCGCCGATCACTACGACAGCCACTTTCGGATTCGTGCTATTATCGGCAAAAACATTGATGCCGTTTTGTCCGGCGCGATCCTGCAAAGCTTTCAAATAGGTTTTCGCTTGCGGATTTTCGTAATAAACCGATTGCCAGATCACATTCGGATCTTCGGTCGGTCCGGCCCAGTTGGCTCGCAGCCCGGCCACTACCAATTCGTCGCCGGCATTCAAGCGCAAAGGCAAAACGTTATTGTTTTTCAACAGAGTAACCGATTTGCGAGCGGCATTTAATACGATGCCGTGATGCTGTGAGTTCGTCCACGAGCATGTCGGATCGCTATACGGATTTTCAAACATTCCCAAGCGGATTTTCGTTTCCAACACGCGGCGGGCAGCTTCGTTGATCCGGTCGACTCCCACGGCGGCCACTAATTGCTGCAAATCGGTGGGTGCAGAAGGCGCGCCGCCCAAGACGTCAATTCCCGCTCCGATGCTGTTGATGGATTGTTCGGTAGTCGCCGCCAACCAGTCGGTCACGATAAAACCGTTGAAATTGATTTTGTTACGCAAATAATCGAGGATCAATTTGCTGGTATTCGAGCCTTCGCCCGACGGATCCAAATAAGGAGAAGAACTGTAGCCCGGCATCACCGAAGCTGCATTGGCATCGATCGTTGCGTACCACGGACGCAGATGATATTGAATCGTCACTGCATCGTATTGCGTGGGGCCTTCGCCGCCTGCTCCTTGTCCCGGCCAGTGTTTCACCGTTACCATCATCGAGTGGGGATTGATTTCGGGACCGCCTTGCATGCCGCAAACCAGCGCGCGAACCATGGCCGCCACTTCGTCGGCATTCTCGCCGCCGCCTTCCTGAATACGCGGGTAAAGAACTTTCGTACTCACTTCGGCCAAGGGCGCCAAAGTTCCCGTGAAACCAAAGGCTTTATGTTCCACTCGTTGCAAATTTCCGACTTGGTAAACCAAATCCATGTCGCGTGTGGCCGCCATGCCCAATTGCGTGGGGAAAATAGTTTTCCAGCCGTGCATTTTATCGCCCAAAAACGCGACCGGAATACCGAAAGGCGTTTTTGCAGCGGCATATTGCACCTCGCGCATGCCGTTTTCGGTTCCGTAAGAGAAGGCAAAACCGTCTTTATTCGGAGCTTGATCGCCTCCATAATATAATTGCTGGAATTTGTCTTCCATCGAAAGGCGGTTCATCAGGTCGGCCACGCGTTCTTCGGGAGTTAATTTCCAGTTTTCAAACGGTTCGATCGTTCCGTTTTTGTTCATATCACGGCAACCGTTTACAATATTAACTCCATCGTTTTCGGTTTCCAACACCGGGATATAGAGGCCGAATTGCCGTTTTTCGGAGAATTTCGTTCCCTGTGGCGTAGTGGCGATCACATACCATTTATAAGTCCAGCGATCGACTAATTCGGTTTGCATTTTGTAAGAATTGATTGTCGATTCGCCAACTTTGGTATAGCGATCCAGCAAATTGCCGGAGGCATGCCAATTGTAATCGCTGCGCGAAATATTCACATAAATTTCGTATTTCGTGGCTTCCGGACAGGCGTTCCACGTCAGCGTAGGCGTGCGGGAATCCGTCACCATGCCTTTGTTGGCGGGATAAATCAGCGTAAAATCAATTTGTTCGGGCGGCAAGACCGAAACCGTTACTTCGCCGCTTCCATATAAATTGTCATTATCGACAACGGTTAATTTAAATTTGTATTCACCGAGAATCAGATTACTTGCGGTCGTAGTTGCTTGATTGGGAGTAACTAACACGGCAGTATTCGGCCCCGCGGTTTGTTCCCACGAATAGCCTTGAATCGTGCCGTCGCGATCCAGGCTGCGCGACCCATCCAAAGTCACGCTATTTGCCGGAGCATAAATGGTTATATCTTTTCCGGCATCGGCGATCGGCGGCTGCGGGCCACCGCCTTCGCGCGGCGTTAATTCCACATGAATCACCATGTTGTTGTAAATCGTGGTGTTGAACGGGATTCCGTGAATTTTTTCCGTTGTCCCTTCTTTGTAAGTCCAGAAATCAATATCGAAATTTCCGCGAAAATCCAGCAAATCAATACGGATCGGCGAACCCAGATTGTAATTCAGATTGACAGTCGTTCCGCCGTTGTTATTTTGGATAATAACTTCATTTGTACCGGTATTATCGGCCGGAGTCAGGCGCACTTTCAGATATTGCACGTAGGGAACATCCAATTGAATGTTCACCGGCGTCAATTGCTCGGCGCCGTAAACGCGCAATTCCCAGAAAGAGGCGCCGTAACCCGTATTCCGCTGAATAGAAACCAAACGCAGGTAACGGCCTTTCGCGCCGATGTTGGTAAGAACCGTTTCTTTACCGCCGGGACTGTTTGTAACATGCGCAATTTCAACCGGATTGGTAAAATTCAGGTCATTGGAAACTTCAATCCTGTACTCTTTGGAATAAGCGGTTTCCCAATCAATTTCCACCCGGAAAATATGGTATTCTTTGCCTAAATCGACAGCCCACCATTCGCCTTCATAATGCTGGCTGCCCCAGCGGGTTTCTGCATTCCCGTCGTTACCGTAGTAAGCCAGCGTTCCGCCGTTTTCTTCGGAAGATGCCCAAGCCGTTTTTCCCTGACTGATAAGTGTTTGTGAAAAACCGTAAGAGATGAAACTCAATAAAAAAAGAAGGGTAAAAAAGTGTTTTTTCATATCTTATTGAATTAAGATTAACTATGACACCACTTCAAGCGGAAATCCATTGCTCAAAAGCTTGCAAATATTTCTGTAAAAATCCGATAGATCCTGCTACAACGCCTTGTTCGTCCATCGAAGCGCCATCGAAATAAAATTCAGGCTGGTTCATCAGGTTCATGTCTAAAAAGCAGCACACATTCTTTAAATGCTGCTGCGCACCGAAAGTCCCGATTTTTCCAATTGATGCACCCATCATTCCCACCGGCTTGCGTTTCCACAAATTTTGTCCGGGCGGGCGGCTGCACCAGTCGATCGCATTCTTCAACACGCCGGGAAACGAACGGTTGTATTCGGGCGTAATCAGCAATATGGCGTCGGCCTCCCGTACTTTTTGCTGAAAATCAACGACCACGCCGGGCGGCGTATTTTCAATATCCTGCGAATAAAAAGGTAAACCGGCGATCTCAAAAGTTTGGAAAATCAATTGCGTAGGATTGTGCTTGACGATTTCCTGATACAAACGTTTATTTAAGGAGTGGCTGCTGATTCCTCCCACTAAAGTGAGTACATTGAGATTTTTCATGGCTAATTAAAATAAAAAAGCCGCATTGTGGATATGATAAAACTCCGATAAACAGGATTTGAGTGCCTTGCTGTGTTTGTAATCCGCCGTACAAAAATGTAACCCGAAGGTTGCGGCCCGCCATTCCCAACAATAGCTTGTCTCGGAATTATTATTCTTTTGATGAGTTTTCCAATCGACAAATGCGGCTTGTTGTTATTGCAAAAGTAAGTATTTCGGATGAAAATTCCAAACATCTCACGAAATTATTTTGCAAACTCCAAATATTCTCCCTACCTTTGCAACCTAATAGGCAAAAAACTAAAACAAAACAGGATGAATCTCGGTAGAACTTTAACAAATAATAACGTAAAAATTTCCTCTAATTATTTGGAAATTAGCGGAATTATGTTAGAGAGAGAGAGAGAGAGAGAGAGAGAGATTCGCAGGCCTATTTAACCAATTTTTACAATTCGCGTTACGCGCGCGCGTACGCGAACATAAAGGATTCCTATTTAAAGAGAGATGCAGGCTTACTCCAAAATTATTTGGAGCAGGCCTTTTTTGCGTTGCGGGGTTTTGCCATGCAACGCGTAGAAACGTTGTGCGCAACGTTTCTACAATGGCCGTACCCTGTTTCATCATCCTGCGTAGTTGTAGGGGCGAAAAATTTTTCATCTCTGCAACGCCGGAGGCGTTGTATATTGATAACCCCGTGCAAGCCGTCAGGCGCAGCTCGGGGTACACAGACACCACACATCATCCGGAACTCCGTAGGAGTTCAACCCCCTACGGGGTTGACGGTGGGGATTATAGCTTCTTTTACCCCCGCGCTGCGCTCCGCTTGCACGGGGCTACCCATATTATGCGCCTCCGGCGCATTCACGTCATCTTAAAAAAAACCACTAACAATAAACAAACTTAAAACAAAGATTTATGAAACGAAAAACAGTGAAAACCCTCCAACAATGCGGAAGCTTGCTGCTATTCTTGTTAATCATGCTGACAGGAATAGATGCACAGACCCAAACTTGGGCATCCCCTTGGCAAACCGTCAAGGCCGTCCCGCAAAATGTATTCACCAACGTGAATACACCAAAGACAATTGATGTATTAACCCACAGTTCATTAGGCTACTGCGGCCAACAGGACATCACTCTCAGAATCCTGACGGTGCCGGGTACCTTGCAACACGGTACGGCTACTATATCGTATGCCTTAGCCACTTACAAACAAATTATCTATACGCCGGCCACCGGCTATGTAGGCCAAGACCAATTTCAGTTCGCTATCACTTGCGGCCGGCAAACTTCGTATGCCACCATTACGATCAATATTGTCGGACAACCTGATAATGTAGTGACCGATAAATGTCAAGTGCCGATGACAGCCAAAACATTTGCGATCGCGGCAGCCGATACGTTTCCCGGGGTGGATGATATGTCCACTCCTTTGGTGGCTGATTTGGACGGCGACGGCGTACCCGAAATTATCGCTCCCAGAGCGTATGCTCCCGGCAATCCGTGGATTTCCAACGGATTAGTAATTGGTAATGCCAAAACGCATACTTACCGAACAATTATGACGGATACTTTTGCTATTCACGGACAATCCATTGCCATCGGGGATGTGGACCGCGACGGAATCGCTGAAATCTATATACAACAATATCGTACCGGACAAATTAAATGTTATACACCTACCGGTGCAGCTAAAGCAGGCTTTACTACTACCGTAAGCCCGGGAGAACACTACATTATTCAATTAGCAGATCTAAATTGCGATGGCAATGTAGAACTGGTCGCCGGCAGTCATATTTTTAATGCCCGCACGGGAGCCTTGCTCTTGCAAATGACTTTAGCTGCCGACGGAAAAGCTTTTGGTAATCCGCATAATTTATCAAGACTCCAATACGGAGGGCTTGATGGCTATTATTTTATGCCAATTGTTGGCGATGTTGATGGTGACGGAATATTGGATATTGCAGCGGGAAGTACGGTTTATTTTCCGAAGATACAAGCGAATGCTACTAATACGACCGGCAATACCTATACAACACGGAGAGTGACAACTACCGGTCAATCTGCCGATTTCAGAAGCTATCTGGATGGCCCCACATTATTGCTTGATTTTGACGGAGATGGTATGCTCGATGTATGTGTAGTCGGCCATTCATCTACGACAGTCGATGCAGCTACAACCAATCCGTTGACTACTCAATTTTATGTCTGGAATCCGCGAACTTCCCAAATCATTGGATATTCCGATGCTTACGGGCCATTTAACAGTAGATCTGGAATTTCAATTCCTTATGCCGGCGATTTGGATGGCAACGGTTATGTGGATTTTGCTTTGGCTTATAGAGGCTTAGGGTTAGTATCCTGGCAATATGATCCGTCGGCGCCTCACTCTGTTCGTCAAGGGCCAAACGATGTTCGCTTTGCAGAAACGGCAGGCTTTACTCTGTTTGATTTTAACCAAGACGGAAAGTCGGAAATTGTCTATCGGGGTACTTCGCAATTCTTTATTGTGGATGGAACTACGCTTGCCGATTTAAGTCCTCCCATTCGATGCTGGTCGGGTACGATAGCCGAATATCCAATTGTAGCGGATGTGGACGGCGATGGTCAGGCAGAAATTATTTTAACAAGAGGTTATAAAAATTGGAGTTCAGGAGATTGTACCGGAAATATCGCTATTTATAAGAGTGGTATTGCCACTCAGCCTTGGGCGCCTGCTCGTAAAGTCTGGAACCAGTGGCCTTATAACCCGGTCTATATCAATGAAGACTTAACTGTCCCTCGCTACCCCTTGAACCCTGCGACGAAGTTTACCGATGAAACGGGTGTCGTTCGCCAGCCTTTCAATAACTTCCTCCAGCAGGC
>JAISKG010000116.1 GCA_031261015.1 Dysgonamonadaceae bacterium
TATTGGATAAAGTTGCTTTTAGCAACCGATTATCTTAATCAAGAGCAAGCCGACAGTATGCTCAATGATGCCGACGAAATATGTAAAATTTTAGGCAAAATCCAATTAACCATGAAATCCCGTAATTCGTAATTCGTAATTCCAATGACAGCCACTGAATTATTAGCAAAATACAACGTTCCGGTGCCGAGATACACCAGTTATCCGCCTGCAAACTATTTCGAAGAATCGTTTACGGCAAAAGATTACGAAACTGCCGTGAAAGCATCCAATTCAATTGGCGAACAGCGCATTTCCTTTTATATTCACATTCCTTTTTGCCGCCATCTCTGCCATTACTGCGGATGCAATTCTTTCGCCATGATGAGTCCCGAAAAAATAGACCGTTATGTTGCGGCGGTGCATCAGGAAATTGAAAAAACGACACAATTGATAGATTCGCATCGTCCGGTTTCGCAGATACATTATGGCGGCGGTACGCCGACCGTTCTTCCGGCAAACGTGTTGAAAGAATTGAACGACCATCTGCTTTCCGCTTTTTCCTGCATCAACCGACCTGAAATCGCCATCGAATGTCATCCGGGCTATTTGAACGAAAATGAGTGGCAATCGCTGGCGGAAGCCGGATTTAACCGTTTCAGTCTGGGCATACAGGATTTTGACGAAAAAGTGTTGAAAGCCGTCAACCGTCGTCCGTCTTTGTTGCCTGTTGAAAGCATTATTCAGATTCTTCGGCAGAAAAACGCCGGTATCAACATGGATTTGCTGTACGGCTTGCCCCTGCAAAGCGAAAAAAGTTTTGCGAAAACCGTTGCCCGCGCCATAGAATTGCAACCCGACCGATTGGTCACTTTTTCCTACGCACACGTCCCTTGGGTAAACAAACGGCAGTTGGTACTGGAAAAAACCGGACTTCCCGACAAGGAAGAAAAAAGCCGAATGTACGACAAGGCAAAAGAAATCCTGCAACAAGCCGGTTATCAAGCCATTGGTTTAGACCATTTTGTGAAAGAGACAGACGAATTGTATTTCGCCTTGCAAAACGGACAGTTGCATCGCAATTTTCAGGGTTACTGCACCCGCCGCACCACCGGTCAGGTTTATGCTTTCGGGGCAACTGCCATCAGCCAACTTTCGGGCGCCTACGCGCAAAACAGCAAAAACATAGAAGATTACACGGAAAAGATTGAAAGCGGTTTTTTCCCCACGGTAAAAGGCTACCGTTTGACCGAAGAAGACCGGATTGTGCGCGAAGTAATCGAAACGTTAATGTGCAATTACAGTCTGAACTGGCAGGAATTATCGAACAGGCTTTCGATTCCCGCAGAAAAAATCAAACAGGCAACGGCATATAATCCGGCGCTTTTTAGCGCCTTTGCATCCGACGGCATCCTGACATTCGACGAAAACCAAATGCAAGTTACGCCGCAAGGAACGCTTTTTGTACGAAATATCGCCGCCGCATTGGATAAACGGATGCTTCATTCGGATAAATCGTTTTCAAAACCGGTGTGATGGCTTGTTGATAATTTGCCAACCTGCGAAGGTAAGTTATCCGCCGTAAGATACAATAGATTTATAATTGGCTATAAGTCGATTTTTTTATCAGTTATAGCCAATTATAAAAACCTACGAAATGTTCGTAGAGTTACGAAAGTTTCGTAGGTGGATAATATCGTTTTTCTTAAAATGCCGTTCAGGTAAACGGATATTTTTTGCAGAACAACAAAATATCACTACATTTGCGTTTTATTTAATGTAAAGTTCATCATGAGAAAATCAATATTTATCAGTCTTTTCTTTGCCGCCATTTTTCTTTGCGGCGGTTGCTCGTCAACGCAGGAATACGATATTGTCATTTACGGCGGCACTTCGGCGGCTGTTACCGCTGCGGTGCAGGCAAAGCGAATGGGACAGTCGGTGGTGATTGTTTCGCCCGACAAACATCTCGGCGGGATGACCGGCAGCGGATTGACCTGCTTATTGAGCGCAACAACCAGATTATTAATCTTTGCGAGATGAAATATTCCGACGCCGAATTTATCATCGACCGCAAATATGATGAGAATCTGCCAAATCCATATATTTTTCATCACTTTTGGCAGAATATACGAATTTCACAAAAACAAATTTTCGCATTTTCAAAAAATTCTCTACCTTTGTATCCTAATTTAATGCCCGCTTCAATGAAAATATACAAATAATAGTTGGTTTCTGAACCGACGCCCATCCGGAGTTTGTCAATATCAGTTTCATTGCCTGTAAATATCTGTCAGGCGCTATTTTTGTATCTATGAGTATTATTATCAGTGATTTATCATATCACTACCCCAATCGGGATTTTTTGTTTGAACATTTGAACTTTTCCTTGGAAAAGCAGGAAAAAGTATCGCTTGTGGGCGACAACGGCGCAGGAAAATCCACACTTCTGCGGTTGATAGCCGGACACCTGCCGTCCGCCGCAGGAAGCATTGTGCACTCTTCCCCGCCCTGTTATATTCCCCAACACACCGGCTTGTTGCAGCAAAATGTGGCGGAAATGCTACGTGTCGGCGATAAACTGGCTGCGCTGAACGCCATTCTGAAAGGCAGCGTTTCGCAGGCGGATTACGACACATTAGCCGACGACTGGGACATTGAAGCCAAATGCAGGTCAGCCCTTGATTTCTGGCATTTGTCCCATCTGAAACTTGATACCTCGGCGGACAGTCTGAGCGGTGGCGAAAAAACCAAGACGTTTTTAGCCGGATTGCTCATCCACACGCCCGACATTATCCTGTTGGACGAGCCTTCCAATCATTTGGACGAATCGGGGCGAACGCTTTTGTACCGGTATATCGAACAAAGCAAGGCAACGATTGTGGTTGTCAGTCACGATATTAACCTGCTTTCACAAATGCCCGTTACGTATGAACTTTCCGGAAAAGGGATGAAACGCTACGGCGGGAATTATGATTTTTATAAGGAACAGAAAGCAGTAGAAATCAACGCTTTAAGCGAAGATATTCATGCCGGAGAGAAAGCCTTGCGAAAAGCCGGAGAAAAAGCGCGTGAAATAGCCGAAAGGCAGCAAAAAATGGAATTGCGCGGCGCGAAACAGCAGAAAAAAGAGGGAACAGGGAAAGCCATGATGGATAAAATGAAGAACGATGCGGAAAAAAGCGCTTCTCGCGTGAAAGGTGTTCACGATGAAATTATCCATGGCAGTCAGGCGAAATTATCCGAATTGAGGCAACAGAAAGAATCTTTGAAAGAATTGAAAATTGATTTTGATAATGCAGCGCTTCATTCCGGCAAATTATTGATAGAAACGGAAAAACTCAATTTTGCCTATCTAACGGATAAGCCATTATGGAAAATGCCGCTGGACTTCAAACTGTTCAGCAACGACCGGATACATATAACGGGAAAAAATGGCGCAGGAAAGACAACGCTCATCCAATTGTTGACCGGCTCGCTTACGCCTTCCTGCGGCGAAATAAAACGTGCTGATTTCCAATGGATTTACTTAGACCAGCATTACAGCGTGGTGAACGAAACGCTGACTGTTGTTCAATTGGCGGAGTTATATAACGTAAGGCACCTTGCAGAGCACGAAGTGAAACTGCGTTTAGCCCGCTTTCTGTTCCCTGCCGACACGTGGGACAAGCCCTGCAAAGGACTGAGCGGCGGCGAAAAAATGCGGCTCTATCTGTGCTGCCTGATGATTGGCAACCAAACCCCCGATTTGATTATTTTGGACGAACCCACCAACAACCTCGACCTGTCGAGCCGGCAGATACTTATCCAAACCATCAAAAACTACCGAGGCAGCCTGTTGGTGATTTCGCATGACAGGCATTTTGTAGCGGAAACAGGGGCAACCGAAGAGTGGAAACTTTAAATAATGGTTTTGTTGATTGTCTATCTTTACATTCGTAATTGATTGAATCACAAAATAAATTGACAAAGAGTTAGTTAATTAGTCAATTTCCATAAATCCGCGAATAATATCTGATACCTCAAAAAGAATATCATGAGGCGCTTGTTCTATCCATTCATAATGTCGGGCATTGATATCCAATGTTCTTGACTGGTCGCAC
>JAISKG010000176.1 GCA_031261015.1 Dysgonamonadaceae bacterium
TCCAGCGTTGAAAAATTTCCGGATTTTTTACGGCGATGCTGCCGCCTGTCACCATCGTGGCTCCGTTGTCGAAAGCAATCTCCAAATCGCTGTCGGACTTCAAACCGCCGCCAAAATCAATGATCAACGAGGTTCGCGAAGCGATTCGTTCCAAAGTTTTGTAATTGATGATTCGATTGGCTTTTGCTCCATCCAAATCTACCAAATGCAGCCGGCTGATTCCATGATCTTCAAAGCGTTTGGCGATTTCCAACGGATCGTCGCCGTAAACGGTTTTTTGGTTGTAGTCGCCTTGAACCAAGCGCACCGCTTTGCCATCTAAAAGATCTATGGCCGGAATAATTTCTATCATTTTAAAAATCTGATTGTCAAAGGATAAACATAGTCTTCGCCATTATTAGCCTTGATTGCTGCCATCACTGCACAAACAATTTGTATCACAGCAAGCGCCACAAGCATGACAAATCCGATCAGAATAATACATAACACAGTCGATATCAAGGCATAAAGTACCATGGAAATAATAAAATTGATGATTTCTTTGCCTTGAACATTCACTCTTTCGTTGTTGTCTTTATTGATCAACCATAAAATCAAAGGCGCGATAAAGCCTACTCCGAAAATAAGATAACCGGCTAATTGCGAGAGGTGCATGAGCGCCAGATACGAATTTTCGCCCAATCCCAA
Organism: Dysgonamonadaceae bacterium; assembly: GCA_031261015.1. Lineage (GTDB taxonomy): Bacteria > Bacteroidota > Bacteroidia > Bacteroidales > Azobacteroidaceae > Azobacteroides. The sequence goes on from JAISKG010000176.1 coordinate 688, forward strand.
CAACTCTTGTTTAGAACGCCGGCTCGACCGTTCCGTGCTGTCGAATACCTTTTGTTTTTCACGCTGATATTCCTCTTCGGTAATGCTCCCGTTTTTCCGAAGTTCGTCTAATATTTTCAAATCTTCATAATTCATAATATCAATTATTTAAGTTGTAGAAAATTATGCAATATTTTTTCGCCGGCCGCTCCGCTTTTTTCAGGATGAAACTGCGCCGCATAAAAATTATCTTTTTGTATAGATGCGCTAAACAGCTGAATATAATCGGTTTGTGCAGTCGTAAAATTATTTACCGGAACATAATAGCTATGCACATAATAGGCAAACGATTCTTCAGGAACATTTTTATATAAATCGCCCTTTAATTGCGCAAGCATATTCCAACCCGTATGCGGTACTTTATCTTCGTGCTTCTGCGGTTGAAATTTCAATACCGGCAGGTCAAAAATACCCAAACAATCCACGTCGCCTTCTTCCGAATGCCGGCACATCAATTGCATACCCAAGCAAATACCCAAAACCGGTTGTTTCAAATCTTTAATCACTTGATCCAAACGATGTTGCCTGAGATATTCCATCGTATTTTTAGCTTCTCCCACTCCGGGAAAAATGACTTTACCGGCTCGTTGCAGCATTTCCGCATCGTCCGTAATTACCGCATTCACATTCAATCGTTTCAGCGCATAATCAACGGAACAAAGATTACCGGCGTTGTATTTGACAACGGCGACCGTCATTTGGCAAAAGCGACGGCGCGGGTTTCGCGGATCACCGTGATTTTCACTTGTCCCGGGTAAGTCATTTCGTCCTGAATTTTTTTAGCGATTTCGTTCGACAGACTTTCGGTTTCAACATCGGTAATTTTTTCTGCGCCGACAATCACACGCAATTCTCGGCCAGCTTGAATCGCATAGGTTTTCACTACGCCGGGATAAGATAAAGCCAACTGTTCCAGATCGTTCAAACGCTTGATATAAGCTTCTACGATTTCGCGGCGCGCGCCCGGCCGTGCGCCGGAGATGGCGTCGCAAACCAGAACGATCGGAGCCAGCAAGCGCGGCATTTCCGTTTCATCGTGGTGAGCGCCGATCGCATTCACAATGTCGGCTTTCTCCTTATATTTCTCGGCCAGTTTCATGCCAAGGATTGCGTGCGGCAATTCCGGTTCGTCGTCGGGCACTTTGCCGATGTCGTGCAGCAGTCCGGCGCGTTTGGCTTTTTTCGGATTTAAACCTAATTCGGAAGCCATAATCGCACAAAGATTAGCGGTTTCACGCGAGTGTTGCAACAAATTTTGTCCGTAGGAGGAACGGTATTTCATCCGGCCGATCATGCGGATCAATTCGGGATGCAAACCGTGGATACCCAAGTCGATAGTTGTCCGTTTCCCGGTTTCGATAATTTCTTCTTCCACTTGTTTCCGCACTTTATTGACAACTTCTTCGATGCGCGCGGGGTGAATACGGCCGTCCTGAACCAATTGATGCAGAGCTAAGCGGGCGACTTCGCGGCGTACCGGATCAAAGCCCGAAAGAATGATCGCTTCAGGCGTATCGTCCACAATAATTTCGATGCCGGTGGCAGCTTCTAACGCGCGAATGTTGCGGCCTTCGCGACCGATCACGCGGCCTTTGATTTCGTCCGAATCAATATGAAAAACCGTGATGGCATTTTCGATCACCGTTTCCGTAGCAACGCGTTGAATCGACTGTACGACAATCTTTTTCGCCTCTTTATTCGCCGTCATTTTCGCTTCTTCCATCACTTCGTTGATGTAGGCGGCGGCGGCGGTTTGCGCTTCTTCTTTCAAGGATTGCGCCAGACGTTCCTTGGCTTCATCGGCCGAAAGACCCGAAAGCGCTTCCAAACGTTCGATTTCTATTTTGTGAACTTTGTCTAATTCCTGCTTTTTCTTCTCGACAATATCTAATTGTCCGTCTAAGTTTTCGCGGATGGCGTCCATTTCGCCTCTACGTTTTTGAAGTTCTTCATGCCGTTGATTCAGAGAGGATTCGCGTTGCCGTAATTTGGCTTCCTGCGATTGCATTTTAGAGTTGCGCGCGCTGACTTGTTTTTCCAAATCGGCTTTAAGAGAAATAAATTTCTCCTTGACTTCCAAGAGTTTATCCTTCTTGATTGTTTCCGCTTCTTTCCGTGCTTCTTCGATTATTTTTTTACCTCGCGATTTATTTAAAACGCCGACTACCAGCCATATCGCAGCGCCGCCGGCCAATAAGCCGACAATTCCCGAAATGATCATTATTGTTGTTGTACTCATAAAAATAATATTTGTATGTTATAATTTATATTTCCGTTATAAAAAAGAAAAGCACTCCTTTCTTTTTTTAGATAATCAAAAAAAGTAAGTAGTGCAAAATCAGCGTTTTATGCAGACGAATTTCAATGGTTTGTCACCTGTTCCAAATACGCTCCCAACTCGTTGTTCAGTTGTCCGATTTTATCAAACAGCGGAGCGATGTCCTCGTTATTTTGAGTTGTCAGATTTTCCATGGAAACATGGAATGCAACCAAGGCTAACAAATCTTTCAAGTCAAAATTCGCATTTGAATAGGCCGAACTGTATTTGACCAATTTTGTATTAATATTCGACGCCGCTTTTCGTACAATTCCTTCCTGAGAGCGCAAGCAATTATAAGGATAGTATTTATCGGCAATCTTCAACTGTATTTGAAATTCATCATTCATTGCATCATTTGTTTTTTATTCGTTTAACAAGGCGATGCACTTATCGACTTCTCGCACTAATTTGGATAATCTGTTTTTGGCTGATTTAAAATCATCCTGTTTCACCGAAATTATTCTCGCCATCTTCAGATTGTCATATTTATTTTTGATCACTTTATTTTCTTCTGATAAAATGCTGTAAGAGTCTTCTAACCGATTTATTTTTGCTTTTAGCGTTTTATTTTCATCTCGCAGATCCTCGCATAAAATCATTAATTGACGAATCCGGGTTTCAAATACGCCTAAAAGTTTATGTTGCTCTTCAGTCATTTCAAAATTAAATTCAGGACAAAAATAAGTATAAGTTGCGAGGTGGCAAAACATTTGGCATATAAATTTAAAGTAAAAGGTTGCCGAATCCCTTCGCCAACCTTCCAAATTGAATTACTAACCCTTAACTATAACTAATGAAATAACACTCTTTGCATATAAAACAATTGAGTTGCAAAAAGGTTCAAAAAAAAATTTCGATTTGATGAAAATTTTTTAAATGACTTTACTCATTAGCTGGAAAAACGAGTGCAAACTGCCCCTTCCTCCAATTCAAATTGACCCGGTAAAGTTAATTTTCAAAAACGTAAAATATTGTTTTGTATGATTCGTTTTTACCCCCTTAAATTGGGTTTATATTAGGTTATTTTTAGGTTAATGGTGGGTTAAAATTGGCTATTTATCCCCGGCCAAGCGATATAAATAACGATCAAACAGACAAACCAAACATCCGGCTCCATAACACAAAATATCAATCCACGAAAATGAAGTCCCAATCACCGTCCGTGCAATCACATTCCCCGATAAACCAAGAACTTCGATGATTTGTAAGTATTGGATAAATTCTATACCACAAGCAAATATAAATACATACAGCGGCAATAGCCTGATTCCATAAGGAAAAACGATCCGCACGCAAACGTAAACTAAAATCGTGACCAACACATCGCCAATATAAGGACGAATAATAGTATCATGTACATATAAAGCAATTAGTAATTCAATGACAAACAATGCAACAGTACACGACAAATAAAATAATCGTTTATTCGCCATATTTTTAAATGTAATAATCCGAAGCGTCGATAATCCCTGCTCTCAACGCGTATTTCGTGGCTTCCTGCAAGTTATTGATTTCCAATTTCCGGAAAATATTTTTGCGATGAGTAATCACTGTATGAATACTCAGAAATCGTTCATTAGCAATCTCTTTCGTACTTTTTCCCAAAGCGATGAGTCGCACAATTTCCCGTTCGGTCGGCGTTAATTTTGTATTGGCTTCGGGATTGATTGTTTTTTTTGTCAATTGACTACTTATCCGCTGACAAATATAAGAGCGGCAATTACTTATTGCCGACAAAGCTTCTATAACTTCCTCTTCGCTACAATCTTTGGTGAGAATACTGAAAGATTCCATCCCGCAAGTGATCTTTTTCAAAAAATCGTCGGTCAATTCTTCTGAAAAAAGTAGGAAATGGGATTGAGGAAAACGGTGATTTAAAATGATTAATTCTTCGGGACCGTAAAAATCGAAAAGCGTGTAATCTAAAATTACTAAAGCATTGGGATAGAGTAACAATTCCTGGATCAATTCTTTTTTATTTTTCGTTTGGACGATCGGCGAAGCAATTTTATATTTTTGAATATAAAAACACATTCCAGCTGCTGTTATATCCTGATTATCAGCTGATAT
>JAISKG010000230.1 GCA_031261015.1 Dysgonamonadaceae bacterium
GCCGCCTTTTGAAATGTTTTTTTGCCTTATCTGTCCGGCAAAATCATACAAGCCGCCAAACAAATAGGCGTGTATCTGCTGCAGCCCCGTTCTTGTTCCAACTTCAATTTCATCTATAAGGTTGCTTTCAAACAAGGTGTATGCTTTCTTTTTGCTTTGTCCATCAATGCTGTTGTCGCTATATGTGAACCAGTCCAAAAATTTCATTGAATTTTTGCTAGGGATAACTTTTACAAGTTCCGTTACATCGTCCTGCGAAAAACAATCGGTGGCATATTTCTTGCCGTCCGCAGACATAAGTTTCAGTTGTACACATTTTGAATACAACTCACTGCTTTGCGTTTTGAGGCGGCTTTTAAGCGTTCCCCAATAAACCCTTGGGCGCGGACTATTGGTTATAGCCGACACAATATCGACAACCGAAAACCACCATTTGTTGTTCTCTTCGTCCCAAACGGCACGCACTTCACGGTCGTTAAAAAAGCGTATTGATATTTTTGAATTGTTTTTTTCTAAAGCTTTCATAAACTAAATCCCATTTTGCTTAGATGACTATTTACTTTGCTTTTCCCATTTATAGAGGTTGAACACGATTACAAGCATAGCCTTTTACTATCTTAAAACTCTTGCCAAGTTTTTCAGCCAACCAAGTTTGCTTGATTCCTTTCTCTGTTAATATATCCTTTAGGCGATTCATCTTTCATTTTGAATTAGGGTACAAATATAGGAAATTAAAGGGGATTGGCAAGATTGATTGATTGACGATACTGTTGTTTGGTTTTATTTGCAAATTCCCCCCAAACTTCCTACCTTGCACCCAAATTATAAAACCCGAAATCAAATGAAACCTAAGGCTCTTTTTGTATTCTTGCTTTTGCTGGTTTTTCCCTTTTGCATTCACTCGCAAGTCATTCAGTGGCAAGATCATCCGCAGAAAACGTTTGTCTATGAGATTAGTAATAAGGAGGCGGAACGGCTTATCAAAAGCGAGCCGAAAGACAGCTTGATTCTCCAGATGCTGCACACGCCGGCCGGCTCTTTTTCCGGCGAATGGACGGATCGTCCCAAGCAAGGCCATTTTATTTTTGCCGATATTTTGCAAAATCAGGTGGGTTACCGCTATGCGCCGGTGATGCCGTTTCAGGTTTTTCTGTTCAAGGAATATGGCGTGCTGACTTTGCAAGTAGTTGACTCCGAAGGAAAAATACGCGACGATGCCAAAGTGCGCATCAAAGGCCGCTGGCGTTTGTTCGATACCGGCGTTTATTTCGATAAAGTGAGCCACACTTATACGATCGACGACGATTCGGAGCAGGCTAACCGGCTGTTAACCGTTGAGTTGGATAAATTTACCGTGATGTTCAATTTGTCGAAACATTTTGTCAATCCCTGGTACGGAGGCTATAATCATTATTCGGATAATGGACCGGATTTTTATAGTTACATGATTACGGATAAAAATAAATACAAGCCGGGCGAAACTGTCCGTTTCAAATCGTATGCGTTGTCGGAACGGCGGCGACCATTGAAAGAGGAGTTGGAGGTTTGGATGAGCGTACCGGGCAAATATTACGACGATTATAAAAAAATAACTACTATATCCCCTTATCATCCGGGTGGTTATGCGGGAGAAATCGTGTTGCACGATTCGTTGAAATTGCGTTTGGACAAGCATTATTCAATTCAGTTGCGTGAAAAAAAGAAACGGATTGTCGCCTCTTGCAGCTTCAAATACGAAGATTATGAATTATTCGACAGCCGGATGGAAACCAAATTGCAACTATCCAGTCATTACGATCCCGACACCAACCGAATTGAAATTAAAACTTTGGATGCCAACGGTTTATTCTTGCAAGACATGAAAGCCGAAGTTTTGATCAAACGGGGAAATGTATCGGCTGCTTATACCGATGTGCTGGTTTTACCCGATACGTTGATGTACCAAAAGATTAATTTGGCGAACGATAAGCCTACGATTGTCGATATTCCGCCTTCGCTGTTCGGAATGTCGAATTGTTCGTACACCATTTATATCAAAGCCTATACGTATGATAATCAAATACTAAGTTCGCAGCAATCCGCCACTTTTTATAAATCGCGGCAAGATCTTGTACTTTCCACGAGAAATGATTCGATTTGCTTTAATTTCAACGTTTTAGGAAGAGATACCAAAGCCAAAGCGCAGTTGTGGTACGACGATGACAAAGAAGGCAAGAACATTGAATTGCCTTACGAAGAACCTTTCAATCAGGCAATTAAATATTATCACATTCATGTAGAGGATCCTGCCTATTCGCAATCGTTCGGAAGCGCTCAAATCAATCCGCGCTTGAATATTGCCGGAGGCATTTCTGCCGATTCGTTCAATGTGAAATTAGTGAATCCGCTGAATCTGGATTTATCGTGGTATATTTATCAGGGAAATATCCTGCTGGAAAAAGGTTTCGGCAAAGAATTTGATTTCAAGTATCCCAATACGAATTTAGAAGTGACTCATTACGTGGAACTTTTCTATTTTCTGGGCGATAGCGAGCGGTCGTATAGCCGCACGTTTATTCCGAAAACCGAGTTTCTGGATGTGGATATTAATTTACCTGAACGTATTTATCCGGGACAAACTTTGGACGCTGTCATTACAGTAAAAGATAATATGGGACGTCCGGTGAAAGATGTCGATCTGACGGCTTGGGCGTTCAACAGTCAGCTGGGTTATTCGGTGCCGGATTTGCCGTATTACGGTTCGTCGCCGCGCAGTCGCGAGCAGCGTAACCGCTACTCTATCAACGAGAAAAATTATTCGTTCCGCACTCCGTTGAATTACCCGTATTGGAATGCGGTTGCGCATTTGGATACGATGAAGTATTATCAATTCACGTATCCTTGGGCAAAAATATTCCGCTATGCGGTTGATACTCCGGATTCTACAACGCAATTTGCACCCTACATCATGAAAAACGGAAATGCCGTCAAGATTTACGCCATTGAAGCGAACGGTACGCCACTGTATTTTTCGTGGACGGAACAGCCGAAAACCTATTCATTTCTCGTGCCGGATTCGGTAGAACAGCAGATTGCGCTTCGTTTGCACGACCGCGTGATTTTGCTCGACGGCCAATGTTTTGAAGCGAAAAAGAAAACGATCGTGAGCATGGATCTGGATCATTTGCCGGAATACGTTCGCGTTATCATGCTGAATACCAAGGATAAATACGGCAATTACCATTTCACCGGCGAAGAAAAGAAGGTTTATTCCAATTATGTGTCGCGGATTCCTGTTGCCGATTTTTCCGATTTCACTTATTTGAAACAGCAAAATACGATTTATCCGGTGTTTCACAGATGTTTTCAATCACGGAAAAGCGATGTTTTGATCGGGCCGCTTCGTTCGGGACGCATGCAGTATAACAATGGAGTAATCTATAAACACGAAGGCGGTTTTTCGTATCAATATGAAGATAATGTCGTATATAAATATCCGTTGAATCCGATTCCCGAAACGATTGCATTTTCATCGAGCAACAAGTTTACCGATTTGAATGATTTTTACCTGACGGCCAAAGTGTTCAATGAAGCCATCGAGCGTTGCAAAAAAGCGGAATCTGCTCGTTGGTTTCCCAGCCGGATTGTAATTGCACAAAATGCTATGAATCTGAATTTTATCCTTTCGATGAAACAAGATACGACGGGCGTTTCCAATTTGTTGTTCCGCAATGTGCAAACCAAGCAATTGCTGTTCCCCGATCAGATCGAATATTCCGAACGGAAATACAGCCAAATTCCGCCGGCAACTTACGATGTGATTTTGTTGTACAACAGCGGAAATTACGTCCGGTTCGACAGCATCGCTTTCCAAGAGAATACGTATCTTGAAGTCAATATGACCAAGCTGCCTTTGATTGCCAAAGATTCGGTTTCGCAAAAATGGCTGGCCTTGCGCACGCAGTTGATTCCGCCGGAGAAAATAAACTATCGCACGCAAACATCCATTTATTATACTCCGCCAAAAACGATTCACCGGAACGCTTGGAATGTGGTCAAAGGAACGGTTTTATCCGGCGACGACAACGAGCCTTTAATTGGAGCTTCCGTCATATTGAAAGGAACTAATCATGGAACAATTACCGATATGGATGGCCGTTTTGAAATCGTGATTGAAGAAGATAACAGCCTTTTGCTGTTTTCGTATATTGGATTCAAAACCAAAGAGCAACAGGTGATGATGGGCAGCGAAATAACGATTACACTCGAAGAAGATGCTCGAATGCTCGACGAAGTGGTTACTGTCGGATATGGAACTGTAAGGCAAAGAATGTTCACAGGCTCAATATCTTCTATTTCATCCGATACGTACGTGGCCCCGCAATCGCCGCCAGAAAAAGTGGAAGACGATGGCGACAACGAAGCGGAAATCAAAGCCGCCGAAGATAATTTGTACGCCGAACTGCTGCAACTCAACGGATTGCGCAGTAATTTCTCTGATGTAGGTTTCTGGGAACCTCGCCTTTATACAGATAAAAAAGGAAAGGCGCAGTTTACCGTCACTTTTCCAGATAATATTACGCAATGGAACACAGTGGTTTACGCAATGAACCGCCGGTTAAAAACGGGAACGGCGCGCAAGTACATTCAATCGTACAAGCCGTTGATGGCGGAACTCAAAAATCCGTCATTCTTGGTGGCCGGCGATTCGGCTTATTATGCCGGAAATATCCGTAATTATACGCGTGACAAGGAGATAGAGGGACAAATTTCGTTTGCCGTCGGAAACGATACGTTGTTGAATGAAATGATTCGCTTCCAAGCTTCGCATCAGGATAAAATGCTGGTCAATCCAATGTTAACCGATAGTATTACAACCACTTACCTGTTCAGGCGCAACGACGGCTATACCGACGGCGAAGAACGAACCGTTCCCGTGCTTCCGCAAGGCACGGAAGTGGCCGAAGGTACGCTTGATTTCTTGCGTAACGGCGACCGGAAAACGATCGCGGCCGGCGAGGGCGAAGAAATTCACGTCACGCTCACAGCCAATCCGTTGGATGTATATGTGGATGCGGCAAATTATTTACGAAGTTATAAATACGATTGCAACGAGCAATTGGCTTCCAAATTGTTAGGGCTGTTGAATTTTAAAATTTATCAACAATATATCGGCAAACCGTTTAAGTATGATGAACGAATCAATGAAATCATCAAAAAATTAACGGAAAATCGCAACGATCAAAAATTGTGGTCGTGGTTCGGCAATTCTTCGAGTACTTCATATTGGATGTCGGCGCATGTGATTCGCGCGTTAAATCAGGCCAAACAAGCTGGTTACCAAGTCGATTTGGATTTAACGAAAGCCGAGCAGGATTATGTAGATACAAAACGTTACCGTTCGGTTTCGCTGTACGACATTGATATTTTGAATGCTTTGTCGGAAATGGGAACGCAGCAGAATTACGAAGCAGCTCTCCAACGTTTTGATCAACAGATTGAACAACTGGAGTTTATCAATGATTCCATCGCTCGTAAAAACAAAACGAAAAACACAACTTCGTACCTGAAAGAAAAGTTGCAATTGCTCGAAATCCGGCAAGGCCAGAAAACCGGCTATTCGCCCGAACTGCTGACTAAATATCTGAAAAAAGACGTTTTAGGCGCGATTTACTGCGACGACGGTCTGGAACGTTACTGGTGGGGCGACAACCTGATGACGACGCTGATCGCTTACCGCATCGTCCGCAACGATTCCACTTTGGCGTCGCTGAAAGAGCCGATGCAGATGTACATCCTGAAAACCAAGCAGTTGGGTTGGAACACGTATCAGGCTTCGTCGGCCATGATGACGATTTTGCCCGATTTACTGACCAAATCCATGAATAAAGACAATCTCGCAACCGTCGCACTTTCCGGAAAAGAAACCCGCGAACTGAACCGTTTTCCCTACGAAACGATTTTAACGGCCGGAGAACAATTAAAAATTGAAAAGAAGCAAGGCATGCCGTTGATTTATTCGGCTTACAAAATGAAACGAGTAACCACTGAAAATCAAGGAGATGCTTTTGAAATCAGTACAGAATTGAATCGCGATTCGCTCCAAGCCGGCGTTCCTGTAACGATGTATGCGACAGTAAAAGTAAAGCAGAAAAATGCCGATCACGTGATGATCGAAATTCCCATTCCCGCCGGATGCAGTTACACGACGAAAAACAATTATTACCGCTACGGCTACAACCGGGAAGTTTACCGGGAGTATTTTAAAGATCGCATTGCTATTTTCTGCGAAAGTTTACCGATGGGAGAATATACTTATTCGATTGAGTTATCGCCGCGTTATACAGGGAAATACATTTTAAATCCGGCGAAGGTGGAGATGATGTATTTTCCGGTGATTGAGTCGAATAATGAGTTGAGGAAAGTGGAAATTTGGGAACAAAAATAATATTCAAATAATGAAAAAGTTATCAATTCTTATTTTTATCTTCTGTAAATCCGCTCTTTACAGCCAAACGATCGAAAACATTCAGATCCACTCCAAAGAACTGAATCAGGATCGCGAAATTTTGGTTTACACGCCGCCGGGCTACAACGAATTGACCTTGCAAACTTATGATGTGATCTATGTGTTTGATGCCCAAAACCGTGAATTGTTTGATTTCACGCACGCAATGATTCGTTTTCTGGATCCGGAGCAAAACTTTATCGTTGTGGGAATTACCTCGCCTAATCACCCGGAAACAAATTACAACCGACAAAACGATTTTTTACCGATTCCGGTGAATGTAGCTCCCGAAGATTTTTTCGGCGGCCGCAAAGGAAACGTCGATCATTTTTTGAAATACTTGAAAAACGAAGTCGCTCCTTACATCGAAAAAAATTACCGTACCAAAGGGCGCAAAATCGCCGTCGGTCATTCGCTGGGAGCCTCGTTTATTCTTTGGTCGCTGGTCGAGGAACCGGCGTTGTTCAACGACTACATCGCCGTTTCGCCGAACCTCGCTTTCGATAAAGAACGATTGGTCAATGAATTAATGAATATCGACTACGAAAACCGAAAAAGCGAAACATTCTTGTACCTCAGTCATGCCGACGAAGGCATTGAGTATTGGCGGGAATGGCTGCCCGCTCGTGAAAAATTTTACGCCTTTCTGCGAGTCGGCCATTGGACTAACTTTCAATACCTTATCAAAGATTTTTCGGATGAAACACATTGGAGTAGCTTTCCGCCCAGCTTAACGGCAGCTTTCAAAGCCTATGTTGCCTTTATCGAAGAACGCGACAAAAAATATTCCAAAGAAATCTACGAAATTTCCATTTCAGTAAAAGTTCCCAATAAAACTAACGAAGTCTATATTGTTGGAAATCAACCGGAATTAGGCGATTGGCAAGCGGACAAAATCAAACTGAACCGAAAATCCGATTTTTTGCGGGAAATCCAATTAAAGGTTCATTCACCTGCGATTTTTAAGTTCACGCGAGGTAATTGGGAAACGGAAGGCACTGTCAAGTTTCACGACGGAAGCAATTTATATATTCATCCGGAGAAACAAAATCAATTGGAATTTGAGATAGAAGAATGGGCGGATAATTAGTCGGATAAGAAAGTTTCTTTTTTTCTCAAACTCTTGCAAAATAACTGTAAATTACGTAACTTGCAGCCAAATTCCGAAAATGATAAAACCATGAATTTCAAATCCTTAAAAATCAGCTTGATTTTATGTATGCTTGGCTCCGGTTTGTATGCGCAATCTGATTCAGTAGATCATTCTCAAGATTATCGTCATCACGAAATAAAAATAATATACGGAATCGGCAACTTGCCCAATGGCATGCACAGTAATGAAAAAGATGTTTGGACAGGCGGTTTTACTGTAGCATATATGTATTGGCCGCAAAATTGGCTGGGTATTGGAATAAATGCTAATTGGCAATTTCCTTCCGATACAAAATATTACTCATACAGAGAATATTATGTTGACGATTCTTTCAAAGACTACGAAAATTCTGCCAAGAATACATTTTTTGCTTTCGCTCCTGAAATTAGATTACCATATTCTAATAAACAAAAATATTTAACAAGTTATTTTGCCCTTTCTTTTGGTTATGGTATAGAAAAAGGCATAAAAAAAGGAGAAGTAAATCATAATTGGGGCTGGAACTTCACTTTATACGGATTTAATGCTAATTTTGGTAAAGAGGAGCGATTTTTTGCAGGAGGCGAGTTAGGAGTAGGTTATAAAGGAATTTTTTCTTGCCATACAGGATATAGATTTTAACAACAAATGACTATATATGAAAAAGTTAAGTCTAACAACAAGAAGATGGATCAGAGGCATTTTAATGGGAAGCAGTCTGACGGCCATAGCGTTTGTTTTTCATGCTTGTTATGGTACACCTGAAGATTTCGGTTATGATATAAAATTGACTGGAACAGTTTTGTCCAAAATTACTCGTCAACCAATAAAAGGTATCAAAGTAAGTCAGGGTGAAAATTATGATATTACCGACCAGAACGGTAATTTCAGTTTCTATACTTATATTGATACCGATAGATATTATTATTACGAAGGAGATCATACCTATTGTTCAGACAGTATTCCTGTTTTGTTTTCGGATATTGACGGAGTAGAAAATGGTTATTTTATTGACAAAGAAATAATTATTGATCCTGCACGAAAAGATGAAATAAAAATCAACGTGGAATTGGACGAGAAAAATTGAAAATGGAAAGTGGAAAGTGGAGAATTGAAAATGATTAGGGAATGAATAATTTTTTCACACGAAAATTCCATCGTTTCTTTCGCCAAAACGAAACCAAACTACATATTTTAAATTATTTATTTTGGGAATGTACATGGCGTTGCAATCTCCAGTGCCGGCACTGCGGAAGCGATTGCAAAGCCGGTAGCCTTTATCCCGATATGCCGTTTGAAGATTTTTTGAAGGCGATCCAACCGCTTAAAACGGCTTATCCGCGTAATTCGATTTTGGTTGTGATCATGGGCGGCGAACCGCTTGTGCGCAAAGACCTTGCAGAATGTGGCAAGCAACTGCGTGACGAAGGTTTTCGCTGGGGCATAGTCACCAATGGCTATGCTTACAACGAGGCAACGCATGCCAAACTCGTTTCGGCGGGAATGGGCAGCATCACTGTGAGTTTGGATGGATTAGAAGAAAATCATAACTGGCTGCGTAGCAATCCGAAAAGTTTTGAAAGGGCAGTGAAGGCTTTGGAATTGATCGTTGATTGTCCGCGCTTGAATTACGATGTGGTGACTTGCGTTCATCCGAAAAATCTGGCGGAATTGCCCGAGTTAAAAGAATTTCTAATCTCGAAAAAAATCAAGAACTGGCGGATTTTTACAATCGCGCCAATCGGCCGCGCTGCTGAAAATCCGGAGATGATGCTCACGGGCGAACAGCTCCGGCAATTGATGGATTTTATTGCCGAAACGCGCAAAAACGATCCACGTATCAACCTATATTTCAGTTGCGAAAGCTATACGGGAGAGTACGAAAAGCGTGTGCGCGATTCGTATTTTTTCTGTCGCGCAGGCATCAACATCGGCTCCGTGCTGATCGATGGTTCGATTTCCGCTTGCCCGAATATTGACCGCCATTTTGCACAAGGCAATATCTATCAAGATGATTTATTGGACGTTTGGAAAAATCGCTTCGACGTAATGCGTAATCGAACTTGGTGTAAAACAGGTATTTGCAATGACTGTCGCAATTTCAAAAATTGCAAGGGCGGCGCCATGCATCTCTGGACGCCGGAAAAAAATTGTATTTCAGCTTGCGTCAAACATTCGATGAGCCGGTAAAACTTAGGCATTGAAGATTCAAGAAGAAAAAATAAAAAAGACACCTCAACGAGATGCCTTTCTATTCTTTACACGATCAAAAATCAATCCGACTCACGCCGTTTGCGCCAC
>JAISKG010000108.1 GCA_031261015.1 Dysgonamonadaceae bacterium
AATTTGTCCCGTTGCTGTTTTCGAATCATAAATACATTGATAAACTTTAGCAATATGAATATAGGGTTCTACTTCGCTTTCAACATATTCAATCAAGTCTTTCAACCAAAATAAATCGACGAGCGGATTGGTAAACTCACAAACTATCTCTTCTTTACCATCGGTTATCTTCAATTTTTTTACTTTAGTCGGTACTGCCACGCCGTTTTCGTAATATTCGATCGTGATGTAAGAGGCTTTGGTTTCGGCGTCCCATGCTCCGCGATCCGGTAGAAACCAAAGTTCAGTAGGTTTTCCATTTTCTATTACCGTAAATTCTTGTCGTTGGTTAACTTCATCATAAACACTTACTCTCCAGTTAAGTGGCGCCGGGACAGACCTGTAATACCAAAGTCCCCCTTTCAGCACAATCTTTAGACTTAAACCTTCGGGAACATCTGCTTTCATGGAATAAGATCCTTGATTTGCCTGTACTGACATGACGGCATCCGATAAAATATTAGGACCATCTTCTCCACTTGCAGGATATGTGATGAAAAGCGTTTGCGGATAAAGATCCTGATCCAAAAATGCTTGCACATAACTTTCAAAATCAGGAATCGTTACGTCAATACCAAGTTCGGCATATTTCGTTTCCAAATTATTTCTAATGGCAGTCGATGAAATATTACGTGCATTATTCATTAATTTTGATCCCAAAGTCTGATCGTCCAATTTACCGTCGGGGCGAATATCGGCACTAATGTTAGCCATAAGTTCAACCATAGTACCGGTACTCGGAGATGGCCCTTGTAAAATACAGGAAATCGCCAGCAAAATGGCATCCTGCGTTAAATCCAGCAATTCGGAATCAACGTTGGAAGGCAAAGTGAAGCCGAAGATATCTAAAATTTCTTTTTGCGCTTGCTTCTTCGCTGCTGCAAAACTCTTGGATTCCTGCTGCACCAAGTATTCGACGCGCGCACGCTCCAAATTCGTTAACACATTGACGTTTACAGTGCTTGCATCGCTCACGTCAGCCAAAGCGTACAAAGTCAACTGTCCCGACGATAATGTGCCGGAAACTTCATTAAAGTAGTAACCATCGGCTTTTAATTGTACGAAATGCGAGGCCAAATCGATGTCTTTTTGCTCGAAGCTGCCGCTGTTGTCGGCAATCGAAGTCGCATAAACCTTCCCTGTTTGATTCAGTTGCTGGTCTAATTCGATGATCGTCACGGAAGATCCGTTCACAAACGGGCCTTTCTGTACATGGCCGGTCAAGCGGGCTTTCTGAACGGGTCCCGGTTGATCGTTGTTTGAATCGCAGGCGGCTAATAAAAGTGTCAGCCCCAATACAAAGTAGATCGTCTTTTTCATAACATTAATTTATTAAAATTGTTATCTCTTGTAAATCAATTTTTGATCCCGGATGTTAAAATCATAGCAAGATTGATCGTACGTACCTTCCATGACACATAAATTTTGCCCGTCACAACGCATTACCATTTTCATTTTTGTTTCATATTCCCCTCCGGGATTATACCATGCTTCAATAATGAACCCAATCCCGCTTTGTGTGTCCTGACCATAAACGCATTGATAAATTTTCGTTATATACAAACCATCATAATAAGACGAATTGGGGTTTTCCGAAAAAGCAATCCATTCCTGCAACCAAGTCAGATCGGTGAGCGGATCGGTAAATTCGCATTCAACTACCTCAGAGGGATCTATTATGGTTAATTGTTTGATTTTATTCGGTATATTCGCGCCATTTTCGTAATATTCGATCGTGATGTAAGAACTCTTTTTTTCTTCATCCCATGTTCCACTTTCCGGTCTGAATTGCAATTCATTAGGTTTTCCGCTTTCCGTCACTGTAAATTCTTGTCGTTTATTTGCTGCATCGTAAGGAGTTACACTCCAGTTGAGCGGAGGAAATAGATAATACCATAATCCATCTTTGACTACAATCTTTAAACTTAAATCCTCCGGAACATCCGCTTTCATAGAATATTCATGACCTTTTCGTACGGCAGTAACGGCGTCCGACAAAATATTCATTCCTTTAGTCAAAGGATATAGAATGAAAAGCGTTTGCGAATAAAATTCTTGCTCCAAAAACTGTTGTACATAGCTTTCAAAATCAGGAATCGTTACATCGATACCAAGTACAGCATATTTGTCTGTCAGGTTTTTTCTGACAGCGGGCAAAGAAATGTTGCGCGCATTATTCATCAATTTCGATCCCAAAGCTTGATTATCCAAAACTCCATCGGGGCGAATGTCTGCGCTAATACTTGCCATTATTTCAACCATATCGCCGGTCGAATAAGGACCTTGCAAAATACAGGAAATTGCCAGCAAAATGGCATCCTGCGTTAAATCCAGCGATTCGGAATCAACGTTGGAAGGCAAAGTGAAGCCGAAAATCGCCAGAATTTCTTTCTGCGCCTGTTTTTTAGCTGCGGCAAAACTTTTGGATTTTTCTTGCACCAAGTACTCGACGCGCGCACGCTCCAAGTGCGTTAAAACATTAACATTTACGGTGCTTGCATCGCTCACGTCGGATAATGCGTACAAAGTCAACTGTCCCGACGATAATTTGCCGGAAACTTCATTGAAGTAGTAACCATCGGCTTTCAGCTGAATGAAATGAGAAGCTAAGTCGATGTCTTTTTGCTCAAAGCTGCCGCTGTTGTCGATAATCGAAGTAGCAAAGTTTTTTCCCGTCTGGTTCAAGTGATTGTCTAATTCGATGATCGTGATAGAGGAGCCGTTCACATACGGCCCTTTTTGCACATGACCCGACACGCGCGCTTTTTTCACGGGACCCAAATCATTCGATTCGCAGGCGGCAAACAGAAGCGCCAGCCCGCACGCTAAATAATAAACGTGTTTCATAAATTGGTAAGGTATTAAATTTGATAATACAATGTATTTGTTCACTAAATAATAGATGCAAAAAAACTCCAAACGCTGCATGCGAAAGTTTAAACATTCACTTCAACGACCAAATATTTTGTAAAGCTCCAGAAATTTTTGGTATCTAAAATCTTCAATTCCACTTGTCCGTTGGCATCTTTCGCAAATTCATACGAACCTTCGGGATGCTTGGAGAGCAATTTGCCTTTTTTGGCATACAACGGAATGACAGTCAATTGATGGAAATCTTTCACGCGGATAAAATAGTTGCGATTAAATTCGGTTCCCAATTGTCCTCCAGTCAATATCTTTTGATCTTTCAATTCTTTAGACGTTCCAAAGCAATAATAAACCGTGTTGATTTCGGCTTGTTGCTGGGCGATTTTTTCCTGTTGCTCGCCGGTTTGCGTTTTTAGATTTTGCACATCCGACGAAAGGTTGTTGACGTTGGTTGTCAGTTCCGCAATTTGTTGGTCTTTTTTCACCAATTCGTCGCGTAAAGTCACTAACGCATTGGTTTTTTCTTCCAATTCGGCTTGCAGGTTTTTCAACGTTTTGCCTAATTGAGTGGATTGCAAGTTAGAAGCCTTCAATCGTTTTTCCAGATCGGCGATTTGTTTGCGGTTTTTTTCCAAGGTTTCCGTCACGAATTGCATATCGCTTTTGATGCGTTCACGCGACGACGGCGTCAATTCGCCCGGCGAGGTCGATTGCACGGTCAAATAATTTTCGGCCGATTTAATGCTGTTGAAATTTTCTTCTACTTCATTAAACAGCGCCAGCATGTCGTTCATTTCGGCGGAATTTTGCGCGTTCACCAATTCAAGCGAATCTTTTTGCGCTTGAAGCGCTTTGTACTCCGAAGAATTCTTCACACAAGAAGACATCATGACTACACCTGCCAGTGCAGCGATAAAAACTAATTGTTTCATTGTTTTTTTGTAATTAAAATTCATATTATTCATGTTATTTGATTTCCTTCGATGACAATGACAAATTCGCCGCGCGGCTCGTTTTTGGAAAAATACTCTGCCAATTCCTGTAAAGTGCCGCGAACGGTTTCTTCGTACAATTTGGATATTTCGCGGGAAACGGAAGCTCGCCGCTCCGCTCCCATAAATTCGATGCATTGCGTTAACGTTTTGATAACGCGAAACGGAGATTCGTACAAAACAATCGTACGTTCTTCGGCAGCCAAAACTTTGAGTCGAGTTTGCCGTCCCTTTTTTTGCGGAAGAAAACCTTCGAAGCAAAAGCGGTCGGTTGGCAAGCCCGAATTAACTAAAGCCGGAACAAAAGCCGTCGCGCCCGGAAGACATTCTACTTCAACACCTTGACGAACACAAGCGCGCACCAACAAGAAACCCGGATCGGAAATTCCCGGCGTTCCCGCATCAGAAACCAAAGCCACGTTTTCGCCGGCCTGAATACGGGCAACCACAGCCTCGACCGTTTGATGCTCGTTGAACTTATGATGCGACTGTAATTTATTTTGAATATCGAAATGCTTAAGCAACAATCCGGTAGTTCGCGTATCTTCCGCTAAAATTAAATCGACTTCTTTCAAGATACGGATTGCTCGAAAAGTCATATCTTCCAAATTACCCACCGGAGTAGGAATTAAATAGAGTTTATTTCGAGCCTTGGAAGTCATAGCAAATTCATTTTTGATCGGATGAATTCAGGCAAATCGTTTTTCCAAG
>JAISKG010000071.1 GCA_031261015.1 Dysgonamonadaceae bacterium
CTTGTGTTTGAGCATGTGGGGGCGAGGGCCAACCACGCTCATATCGCCTTTCCATACATTGAAAAACTGCGGAAGTTCGTCTAAATTGGATCGCCGCAGAAAGTACCCGATTTTAGTGATGCGCGGATCGTGTTTTTCCGCCTGTTTTTTGTCGGCCAAATCATTCACGCGCATCGAACGGAACTTATAACAATCGAAATCTTGTCCGTAAATGCCGGTGCGCGTTTGTTTGAAAATAATCGGCCCCGGAGATGATATTTTGATCAAAATTCCAAAAATAACATATAAAACAGGAAAAATCGTCAAAAGGAAAATCGTCGAAAAAACAATATCGCAAGCTCTCTTAATAACCCGGTTATGGAAAGCCTGCATAGGCTCGTTGCGAACCGCCATCACCGGCAGCGATTCGATACTTTCCAAAGTCAAGCGTTTTTTGACATAACGGGAAAATTCGGGAATGATATAAAACCGCACCATGTGTTTTTCCGCGAAGTTGAATATCCGGACAATTTTTTCGTCTTGCGAATGAGGAAGCGTACAATAAATTTCGTCAATATCGTGCTGCCGGACAAAATCTTCCACTTCGTGCGTAGGGCCTAAATAGTTGGATAAAGTTTTTTTCAGCGACAAATTATCGTCGAAAAAACCGTAAACATGGAATCCGTAATCCAATCCTTTGGTCATTTCGGAATACAAATCCATGCCGTTTTTTCCGGCGCCTATAATGATTACCCGCTTGTAATTTTTTCCCGAACGGCGGTAATGTTTCAAGGCTTCGCGCGCCAACAATCGCCAAATAACAAAGATACAAAACAACGACAAGTAAAAATAGAAAAGGAAACGAATCGGGAAATACGGTTCGCCCAATTTGAGGAAGAAAATAAACGTAATGAACAAAATAGCGTGCATGGCGCCCAGCGACAGAGAATATTGCACCACTTTATCGGCATAAATCACCGACTTATGAATATTCACCGGCACAAAGTACAAAGCGAAAATGTAGGAAAAGTTGAGCAGCAGAATCAAAATCCGGAATTTCCAGTAAAATCCCGGCAACTCGTAAGTGTGAGTCATCCGGTACACCAGATAAAACACTATGTTAAAAACGATTACATCGCCGATACCGATTAACCATTTAATCAAAAATCCATAACCACTCTTATCTTTCTCCATGTTTTTTCTAACGGAGTACAAAATTAACTTTATTATGGGAAAAAGACAAAAAAAAGGCGCTCGAAATTGAGCGCCTTTTCGAGAGAGAACTAAAATTTATTTTGTTGTCATAATAACCACGCGGTTCCAATCGTTGTTTCCGTAAGGTTGAACACTGTCGCCATCCCAAGCAACGGTAATGTCTTGAGCAGAGATTCCGTATTTGGCAGTCAACTCGTTAGCAACAGCTTTCGCACGTTTTTCAGACAATTTCAAGTTGTATTCTTTCGAACCGGTTTTCTTGTCGGCATAACCGATCACTTTGATTTTCGCCTTGTTGGCTTTCATAAATTCAGCCGTGTTGTAGATGCTGATTTGTTGATTGTCGTCGATCTTAGCGCTGTTGAAGCGGAAGAAAACAACATTCGGAACATAATTCACTTCTTTTACAACCGTGGTTGGAGCGGCTTTCGGACATTCGGGGCAAGAAACCGGACGACGCGACAAGACTTCGTTTTCGTTGCGAAGTTCGTTGATACGACTGTTCAAACCGTTTACCAAATCGGCATCGTAAGGAATTACTTCTTCAAAAGAAGTTTTTCCTAATTTGAACGTGAAACCACCTGATGCGGCAGCGATAAGATCGTATTCCTTACCTTGAACTACGCGATCGAAATAATCGGGAACAACTGTTGCGCCCAAATCAAAATCCAAATTAATGCGGTTGCTCAAACGGAAACCGAATTGAAGACCGCCGTTAACAGTTAATACATTGGCTTTTTCGTGATAATTACTTGAAACGCCTTCTGCTACGGGAGCTACAACGTCTTTGTCATACGCTAATTTCTGACCGAAACCCAAACCGACATACGGAGTGAAATTGAACACTTTTTTCGGACTGTAAACGCCCCAATAATTAGCCAAATTCCACATTGCATCCAGATGAACGTTGTAGTAATGAATGTGTTGCATGTATGCAGCCTTGTTTTCAAAACCATGCAATGCGCCGCCTTGTCCTTTCACGCGAACTCCCCAATACGGGCTGAACCATTTACCTACCGAAACGGTCGGCATCACAGTGATGCGATCCAACATTTTGGCGTCAGCGTCGTGATCGCCGAAAATAGTTTGCGCACCTGCTCCTAACTGAATAAACCAGTTACTCCCTGCGCTGTTGTGCAAGAACGGCGTTTTGTAACCGGCGGTTTTGCCACCATTCAGGACAACTTCTTGAGCAAAAGAGGTTAAGAAGCAGCCCAAAAACAAGCTAAGAAATAATACTTTTGTTTTCATAATTTATTAAATTAAGCAATTTTCGAATGAATTCTATATTTATAACATAATTTCTCATAAAAAGTTCATCGGATTACTCAAAATAATTGAGGATGC
Organism: Dysgonamonadaceae bacterium; assembly: GCA_031261015.1. GTDB lineage: Bacteria > Bacteroidota > Bacteroidia > Bacteroidales > Azobacteroidaceae > Azobacteroides. Next base: position 2,542 of record JAISKG010000071.1, read on the forward strand.
GGTATCCGCCATCTTTCAAGTAAGCCTCTTTTTTCATGTTTTTGACGTCGCTCGCCATCATGTCTTCGATCAAGGCATCCAAATCGTAGTCGGGTTTCCAGCCCAATTTGGTGCGCGATTTAGTAGCATCGCCAATCAGCAATTCCACTTCCGTTGGACGGAAATATTGCGGATCGACTTTGACAACCGCCTCGCCCAAGCGATTTTGAAGAGCAGCCAGATAATTTTCGCCGATTTTTTGAACAAAAACCTCGGTGTCAATCGCTGCAAGCAAACCTTGTTCGGCCGCGCCTTCGCCTTTAAATTCGACAATCACGCCGATTTCTTTAAAAGCTT
>JAISKG010000087.1 GCA_031261015.1 Dysgonamonadaceae bacterium
AATGTTTATCTGGCTTATCTTCCGTTGGATATAAAAAATATTTGTCATTGCAATTATGATGCTTTTTTGATTAACGACAGCAATTATTTTTTGTTTGTGAATTATATGAGCCGGCAAAACAATGCGTGGATCAGCCGCTATTCCGGGTTAATTGAGCCGAATACGCGCCTTTTTATTGAAGAATTTGGGAAAGAACAATTGAACGAACTTGAACGGATTTGCGTGCAATTTGTTGCTTTCAAACAAGGGAAACCTTATGGTTTGAAAAATGCTTACAGCGTGGAATTGTCTATCGATGGAGTGAAATTTTATAAATTGCATAGCTTCCGCGAGAACGATTTCTTTGAGGACGAAGCATTGATTTATCCGGTAGTTACGAATGATGCAGCCGCGCGCGAATTGTTGATCTCGGCTGCCGATTTGCAAGCAGCGATGACTCAAAAGACCGCTGCCGACCGTTCGCTTCATCGTCCGGCTTCGGCCAAAAAATTGCCGGATTCTTCCTTGATCGAAGTGGATTTACATATTAATCAATTGTTAGATACGACAGCAGGATTAACTAATGCCGATATGTTAAATTATCAATTGGAAACTTTCCGGCGGACATTGGAAGAAAATAAAAATACGAAAGGGCAGAAAATCGTTTTCATCCACGGGAAAGGCGAAGGCGTTTTGCGTAACGCTCTTTTATCGGAGTTGAAGACGAAATATTCGCGTTTCGGCGTGCAGGACGCTTCGTTCAAAGAATACGGATTCGGCGCTACTTTAGTAACCGTTCACTGATATGATCGAAATCGAACGGAAATTTTTGGTCAAAGGCGATTTTCGCGCGGCAGCCGTGCGCAAGGAAACGATTGTGCAAGGCTATTTGTGCGCTTCCGTTGAGCGAACCGTGCGCGTGCGCATCAAAGGTGAGGCGGCTTGGATCACGATTAAAGGGCCGGCTAATGAAAACGGCTTCTCATACGCCGAGTTTGAGTATTCGATTCCTGCATCCGATGCTCGTGCAATGATGCAACTCTGCGATAACCGGATCGAAAAAGACCGTTATTATGTTCCTTACAAAAGTCATACGTTTGAAGTCGATGTTTTCCACGGCGCCCATCAAGGCTTGATTGTTGCCGAATTGGAATTGCAGTCGGAAAACGAATCGTTTGAGAAACCCGGCTGGCTGGGCGAGGAAGTGACCGGCGACGAGCGTTATTACAATGCTTATTTGGCCACGCAATCAAAGCATCAGGTCGCTCATAATTCCGTCGGAAATAAATAAGCCTTTTCGTGTTAAATATAATTGCGAAGAGTTAATTTCTAAGGTTTTATTTTGCAAAAATTTTTGTGCTTGCTTCAAACAATAATCCTTTTGATTTTCTCCGAAAAGCCGGTTTAATTCTTCGAGGTCGATTCCTTCGTGCGTACGCAGGCGGGTAATGACGAAATCGTTGTACGCTGTTTTAGCATCTATTTCTTCTATTTCAGCTGCTTGATCGAGATAGCGCGCTCCCGGCAACGACGGATTCCATTGCCGGCTACAACCATTGTAAGAATGTGCCGCCGCGCCGATTCCCAAGTAATGCGCGCCGTTCCAATACGCAGAATTATGCCGTGAACGGAAGCCCGGCCGGGCGAAATTGGAAATTTCGTAATGCTCGTATCCGGCTTGCTCCAAGCGATCGATCAATATTTCAAATAGTTGAATACTAAGATCTTCCGTTGCCGGTTGAATCTCTCCTTGCTGCCATTTTTGAAACAGAGGCGTTCCCTCTTCGTAAGTCAGATGATAGGCGGAAATATGGGGAACGTTCAAAGCGATCGCTTTCTTTAATGTATTTTGCCAAATTGTCTGAGTTTGTCCCGGCAGACCGTAAATCAAATCCATGCTGATATTTGAAAATCCGTTCTCCTGCAAACGTTTAACGGCTTGAATGGCTGAGACTGCGTTGTGTCGCCGGTTCAAACTGCGCAACTCCGTGTCATTCAAACTCTGAATGCCCAGACTGATCCGGTTGAAAGGCAAATGCCGGAGCGCCGACACGTATTCCGGCGTGAGATCGTCGGGATTGGCTTCCAACGTGATTTCCATTGCCGGCTTGGGCAGGCATTGCTCTCCTAAAGTATTATCAATCGTTTGGAAGATTTTTTCAAAATCGCCGGCCGATAATTGCGAAGGCGTTCCTCCGCCGAAGTAGATCGTTTCGATGATTTGGCCTTGCAAATAGTTTTTCCGGGCGTGCAGTTCGCGGCAGAGCGCATCGACGTACGATTCTTTTTCGTCCAACGAGGTAGAGGAAAAGAAGTCGCAGTAGGCGCAGCGGGAGCGACAGAAGGGGATATGGAGGTAGATTCCGGCCATTATACTATTAACTTATCAACTTCTTAAAAGTTTCTATATCAATAACTTTTATTATTGGGAAATTGATTTGCTTCAATTGGTATCTAAAACAATCTTCATTTCGCTGAAATACGATTATGTCCATACATAATTTCTTCCATTTTCGTATTATCAAAACTGTTTTTTTTCCAAAAGTCATTCGTTTGTTCCTTTAATTTATCTTGATAATAATTGAATAGCACTGACTGTAATTCCTTTAAACTTTCCTCGCGCTTTGTATGTGCAAACATCCTCAACAAATGAAGTTGAATAGGGTTTAACGGCGATTGTAATACAGTCGATTCCATATTTATGAGTTTTAATTGTGTAAGTACAAAAGTACAATTTTTTTTTCGGATGGACAAAAAATTTCACCCCACATTACCCTATGGCGGATCCATTTTTTCCAAAAATAAATTCAAATTACAGCGCTATTTTAATTTTATCATCATCCGCATACGAATAATACGCCCCTTGCGCAATAATCACATGATCGACCAGCATCATATTCAGCAACTCGGCTCCCTGCTGGATTTGCTCGGTAACCAGATCGTCGGCGCGGCTGGGTTTCGGGTTTCCCGAAGGATGATTGTGGCAGAGAATAATTTTGCTCGCCAAGCAGTGAATCGCCTCACGATAAATCAGTTTGCCGTCAACGACCGTTTGGGAAACGCCGCCCTGGCTGACTTTTACTTTGCCGACAATTTTATTGGCGTGATTCAGAAATAAAGCCCAAAATTCCTCGTAGAGAAGATCGCATAAGATCGGGTGAAACAGAAGGAAAATATCGCGACTGCACAGGATGCTTCCCGGATCAACCGTGCCGGTCTTTTCGCGTCGTTTGCCCAATTCGAGGGCGGCCACAATGCTGACGGCTTTCGCTTCGCCGATACCTTTGAAATTGTGCATAAGCTGTTTAACCGATAATTTGCCCAAACGGTTCAAGTCATTGTCAACGAACCGGCAAATGCGTTGCGCCAACTCGACTACCGTTTCTTCGCGGCTGCCCGATCCGATGAGGATAGCCAATAATTCGGCATCACTTAAAGTTTGAACTCCTTTGAGGAGTAATTTTTCGCGGGGGCGATCGGCTTCCGCCCAATCGCGGACACGGAGTTTGGTTAATGCGATCATAAATAGGTAGTTTTGGTTAAAAATAACGCTCGTTATTGCGAGCGTTATTTTTTATTTTGCTCTTTCCACATACGATCCGTCGCGCGTATCGACACGGATTTTTTCACCTTCGTTAATAAACAGCGGCACCCGCACGGTCGCGCCCGTTTCGACAGTTGCCGGCTTGGTTGCGTTGGTCGCGGTATCGCCTTTCATGCCCGGTTCGGTATAAGTGATCGTTAGTACCACATGGGCAGGCAATTCTGCAAATAAAATGGTTTCGGTATCCGCGTGAACCACTACTTCGGCGGTATCGCCTTCTTTCAGGAAATCCACTCCGGTAATATTGTCTTTGGGGATTGACACTTGTTCGAAGGTTTCGTTATTCATGAAATTGTAACCCATATCATCTTGATACAGATATTGGTATGGTCTTCTTTCGATCCGTACCTCGTCCACTTTTACGCCGGAGTTGAAGGTTTTGTCGATGACCCGGCCGGTTGTGACGTTTTTCAGTTTGGTGCGAACGAAAGCCGGTCCTTTGCCCGGTTTCACATGTAGAAATTCAACTATATAATAGTATTGACCTTCCAAGTCAATACACATCCCATTCTTGAAATCTGCCGTAGTTGCCATAAAGTAGGTTATTTTTGTGAATTATTGAAATTTGAGGGCAAAGGTAAGACATTTGAGAGAAAAAATCAAGAGCGGATCCGGAATTTCCTTCTTAACCGCTATTTCTTGCAAAATTAATGTATTTTTGTTTATATTTGCAGAAAAAGAAAAATTATGAGATTTAATATTACCTTGCAGGTTGACCGCAGAGCGTTCGGTAATTATTTGCCTTTAAATTATCAGTATGAGTTAAGTTCATTCATTTACAGAGCGATAGCGCAAGCCGACAGCGAATATGCCGGTTGGCTCCACCAAAACGGCTTCCGTTTGAACAATCGTCCGTTCAAACTGTTCACATTCTCTAATCTAATTATCCCACAGTACTTTATAGACAAAGTAAAAGGCCGGATCCGTATCGACAGCGACCGGATCTACTGGCAAGTATCGTTTCTGCCGGAAGCCTCGACGGAAAAGTTTGTTTTCGGGCTTTTTTCCGAACAAGTACTCCAGATCGGTGATAAAAAATCGGTGGTACAGTTCAAAATTGAGCGGATCGAAGCCTTGCCCTCGCCGGTTTTTGAGCCGGAAATGACTTTTCGGACGCTTTCGCCGGTGTGTATCCCTCTGAGGAAAGAAAGTGAGCGCTATGCAACTTATCTTTCGCCGGATCAACCTGAAGCGGCGGGTATTGTTTTGAACAATTTATTGAACAAATACCAAACTTTTTACGGAAAACCCTACGAAGGAGCATTGGATTTTGCGTTCGAGGTGACGAACCGGCCGAAAGCGAAATTGATTGCGATAAAAGTAGGAACACCGGAAGCCTCGAATATTAGAGGGTATATGTTTGATTTTAGGATGAGGGCGCCGGGGGAGTTGATGCGGGTAGCCTATGAGGCTGGGGTTGGGATGTATGGATCGCAGGGGTTTGGGATGGTGGAGGCGAAGGTAAAAAACAGATAAGTTAAAATAATATAACTTCTTATTTTTCTGATAGAAAAATGTTGCAAGATTAAAGTTAAAATGTACTTTTGTGAATTGAAAATATCGAAAAATGAATAACTTAGATTTTATATCATTTTATACAAATCTTACGGGTTTTGCCCCATACAATTATCAAATTAAGGTTGCAGAACATTTATTGGCAGGCAAAAACGTTATTTTGTCTATTCCAACAGGCGCAGGTAAAACTTGGGCTTCAATTATGCCGTTTCTTTATGCAAAGAAAAATGAAATAGAATCTTTTCCACAGAAAATAATTTACTCATTGCCTCTTCGTACATTAGCTAATTCCATTTATTTGGATGTTACGAAAGTGATTAGTGAAAACAATGCATTTCAAAACCTTTCGTCCATTCAAACCGGTGAGTACAGTGACGACCCGTATTTTGAAAAACAAATCATATTTTCAACCGTTGACCAAACGCTCAGTAATTTTTTATGTTTTCCATTGCCTCTTTCACAAAGACAGGCAAATATTAATGCAGGCAGTTTAATTGGAAGTTACTTGGTTTTTGATGAATTTCATTTGCTTGATCCCAAATTATCAATGACGACAAGTTTAGGCATGTTGCGATTCTTGAACAATTTATGTCGAGTGTGTATTATGACGGCTACTCTGACAGATGATTATATTCAATTCATTAAGGAAAAATTCGAATTTGAAGTCGTATCAATAAAAGATTTTCCAAATGACGTTGAGAAAATTAAGTCGTTAAAACCTGCTGAAAATAAATCGGTTAAGAAATCAATTACAGTCCTTGCCGATAAGAAAATCAATACCGAAGACATAATATACAAGCATAAAAGCAAAACCATTGTAATTTGTAACCGCGTAGAGAAAGCGCAACAAATCTATAATGAATTAATTGCTTTGTTAGAAAAAGAAAATCACACGGTAATTAATCAAAAGAATATCATTTGTTTACATTCTCGTTTTTTCGATAAAGACAGAAAAGATAAAGAAG
>JAISKG010000136.1 GCA_031261015.1 Dysgonamonadaceae bacterium
TTTCTCACTTTACCTTGCATTTTCGCTACTTGAATCGGGCTGACCGGAGCTTCGGTAATAAATTGATTGAGCAACTCAACTTTCTCCAGCATGCGAAGGATTTGGATGAACGACGACATGGTGCCGCTTCCTTTGCTTTCAATTTCGCTGACGGTGCTTCGCGATACTCCGGAGATTCGTCCTAATTCGGCTTGCGTCAAATTCTTATTCAAGCGCATTTGCCGGATTTGCTGCCCGAGCAACCGAAGAATGGCTTTGTTGCTCATAGCATAATTGAATTTAGTATCGTTTTTTCCAGTCATTAACCTAAGTTTTGCTCTTTAACGCAGCAAAGATACGACATTATTTTCGGTTTTTCAATACTTTTTCAATTTTATTTTAATGATGGTTTTTTCAATCATTAATGGTATTTTTGTGTATTAATGACTGAAAAAACCATCATTAAATTGATTTTAACATTTTGATTTGGGAATTTGCAATTTAATTCTTATCTTTGCCTTGCAAATATAAACAAAAACCACATGCAACATACCATAGCTGCGCTTTTTGATTTAGATGGAGTGATTATTGACACAGAAGCGCAATACGATGTTTTTTGGAAAAAAACCAGTGAAGATTGCCGATTAGGCATCGAGAATTTTGAGAAAATCATCAAAGGAACTACTTTGCCCACAATTATGTCGCGTTATTTTTCGCATTTGCCGGAAGATCAGCAACAGAAACTTATCGCGGAAGTAAATGCTTTTGATATACAATTGAAGATGATTCCGATCGCGGGAGCTTTGGATTTCTTGTCGGAATTGAAAAAAGCCGGTATTCCGATGGGTTTGGTGACAAGTTCGAGCGATCAGAAATTGGCGGCTGTTTTTCAAAAATTACCGATTCGCGATTTTTTCGATACCGTCGTTTCGGCCGACCGTATTACGCGAGGTAAACCCGATCCGATGTGTTATCTTTTGGCAGCCAAAGATTTGGGAATGGCTCCGGATCATTGTTTTGTTTTGGAAGATTCGTTCAGTGGTATCCAATCGGGAAAATCGGCCGGAATGAAGGTGATCGGTTTGGCAACCACGAATCCGGCTTCAGCCATTCAGGCGGATTGCGTGCAGGTCATTCCTGATTTTCAAGAATTTCATTTGAAAGATTTTTTATTATACATGAGTTAATTTTGTGCCCGTCATTGCGAGGACGAAGTCCGAAGCAATCCATTTGCAAAGAAATTACTGGATTGCTTCGGACTTCGTCCTCGCAATGACGGCAAATAAAAAACGAAATATGAAAAACAACGATTGGAAAGACCGTTTGAATGTGGTGTATTCCACCAATTCCGATTTTCGGTACGAAACCGGCGCTGAAGACGAACCGGACACGCTCCCGAAAGACAAGCAGCCTTTGCGTATCTCTTTGGACAAACGAAACCGCGGCGGAAAACAAGTCACTTTGATCACCGGTTTTATCGGCAAAGATGAAGATTTGCAAACGCTTGGCAAATGGCTGAAAACCAAATGCGGCGTAGGCGGCTCGGCGAAAGATTATGAAATCCTGATTCAAGGCGATTTCCGCGAGAAAATCCGCGATCTGCTCCAAAAAGAAGGATATGCCAAAGTGAAAGGTTAACTTTTGTATTTTACATTTTTTCGCTATCTTTGCGAACCAATCGGTTAAGTCACAATTATGAAGCTACATAAAGAAGGATACTCTATTGTTGGTTACTCCCTTATAATCTTTGTATTAGTTAATGCAATCGTTTATTATTCGGTGGGAAAATCCTTATTGTTTTATTTTACTTTGATTGTATCTGCCGGATTATTTGCCGTCATACTCAACTTTTTCCGAAGTCCTCACCGGATTTTTCAGGGCGACGACGAAAATGTTATTGTCGCTCCGGCCGACGGGACGATTGTTGTCGTCGAGCAAGTGATGGAGAATGAGTATTTTCAGGATAAACGCTTGCAAGTGTCGATTTTCATGAGTCTTTTTAATGCGCATGTGAATTGGATTCCGGTCGATGGCGTTGTAGAACAATCGTTTCACCAAGACGGGCGTTTCTGCGCGGCTTACTTGCCGAAATCAAGCGTGGATAACGAGCGATCGACCGTAGTGATCGAAACCGTCGGAGGAGAAAAAATCTTGGTTCGTCAAATTGCCGGCGCAATGGCGCGACGGATTGTTACTTATACGAAACCCGGTGTGCCTTGCAAGATTAACGAGCAATTGGGATTTATCAAATTCGGTTCGCGCGTGGATTTATTTTTGCCGCTCGACGCCGAAATCGCCGTTCGCATGGACGAAACAGTCAAAGGAAACCAAACCGTGATTGCACGGTTGAAATAATCAATAAATCAATGATTCTGAAAAACATACCCAATACGATTACCTGTTTGAATCTGCTGTCGGGCTGTATGGCTTGCGTGATGGCGTTTCAATACAATTACACCGGAGTATTTATTTTTGTCGGCTTAGCTGCCGTTTTCGATTTCTTGGACGGTTTGGCGGCACGCGCTTTACATGCTTATTCCGATCTCGGTAAAGAATTGGATTCCTTGTCTGATGTAGTAAGTTTCGGTGTAGCTCCGGGATGTTTGGTTTATTCTTTTTTAGCTTCGTATGCTGACGGAACGGGATTGCCTTTCATCGCATTTTTGTTGCCTATTTTTGCCGCTTTGCGTTTAGCTAAATTCAATATTGATACTCGTCAGACTTCGTCGTTTTTGGGACTTCCGGTTCCTTCGATGGGTTTGTTTTGGGTGTCTTTTATTCCGTCGATTTATTTATTCACACAATCTTATTCGCCGCTGACTTTAGTGATAGTGGTTGCGTTAGTCATTGTTTTCAGCGCGTTGATGGTTTCGGAAATTCCGATGTTTTCCCTGAAATTCAAGAGTTTGAAATGGAAAGATAATGCTTGGTCATTTTCATTAGTCGGAATATCCGCATTGATTTTGATTTTGTTTGCCGTGTGGCATATTTTCATTTTGAGTCTGGCGGCCATTATTGTAGTATATATAGGAATGTCACTGATAAAAGTTGTTATTGATAAAAAATAGATTGTGAAAAAGCCATTGCCGATTCTGGAAAAAGTGAGCGTGACCGGCGTTGCCGCCGAAGGGAAAGCCATTGCCAAATACAACGACTTGGTCATTTTTATTCCATACGTCGTTCCCGGCGATGTGATTGATATTCAGTTGACTCGCAAAAAAAACAGTTATGCCGAAGGCAAAGCAGTTCACTTTCACACTTATTCTCCACAACGAGCCGAAGCTTTTTGCGAACATTACGGTGTTTGCGGCGGCTGCCAATGGCAAATTTTGCCTTATACAGAGCAACTTCGTTACAAGCAACAGCAAGTCGTCGATCATTTGACACGTATCGGAAAAGTGGAATTGCCGGCGATTTCTCCGATTGTCGGCTCCGCGAAGACGCAATTTTATCGCAATAAATTGGAATTTACCTTTTCCAATAAACGTTGGATGACTGAGGCCGAAATTCATTCGGGACAATCGTTTGTGCAACGAAACGCTTTGGGATTCCACATTCCCGGCCTGTTCGACAAGGTGTTGGATATTCGTCAATGCTGGTTACAAACACCGCTTTCCAACGAAATCAGAAACGAAATCCGCGCTTTTGCCTTGGAACACGATTATGCTTTTTTCGATCTGCGCAATCAGGAAGGTTTTTTGCGAAACATCATTATCCGGACGACTTCGCGAGGGGAAATCATGCTCATTGTTGTGTTTTACGAAGACGATAAGGAAAAACGCGAGGCTTTGCTTCAGCATCTTGCGGGTCGTTTCCCGGAAATCACTTCTTTGTTATACATTATCAATCATAAAGCCAACGATACCATCACCGATCAGGAAGTTCATTGCTTTCACGGAAAGGATTTTATCACGGAAGAAATGGAAGGCCTGCAATTCAAGATCGGCCCGAAATCGTTTTACCAGACCAACAGCGAGCAAGCCTACGTTTTGTACAAGATAGTCAGAGAGTTTGCCGGATTTTCCGGTAACGAATTAGTTTATGATCTTTATACCGGCACCGGCACGATCGCCAATTTTATTGCGAAATCCGTGCGGCAAGTCATTGGGATCGAATACGTTCCGGAGGCGATTGAAGATGCCTGCATCAATTCCAAAATCAATGGAATTGCGAACACACAATTTTTTGCCGGGGACATGAAAGATTTGTTAACTCCCAATTTTATCGCCGATTACGGTCGCCCGGATGTGATCATTACCGATCCGCCGCGCGCCGGCATGCACGAAGACGTGATCCGCACCATTTTGCTGGCCAAGCCTGAAAAAGTAGTGTATGTGAGTTGCAATCCGGCTACACAGGCGCGCGATTTGAATTTGTTGGATGAGCGATACAAAGTGGTTCGCGTACAACCGGTTGATATGTTTCCACAGACTCATCATGTGGAAAATGTCGTTTTATTGGAAAAAAGGAAAGAACAAGCATAAACATTGGAATATTAATACATTAAAAAATTAATCTTATGGCAACAACAAAGAAAGTAATTCAAGTGGATGGCGGAAATTCAACTCCCACTCAGCCGTCGAGAACCTTTGTCCCAACGCCTGAAGCGAAAGGAAGGGCTACCCGGTTACGCCTTATCGCCGGCCTTTTGTGGTTTGTGGCAATCTGCGCGCAAATAGGTGCTATCTTTTTGTTATTGAAACAAGTACCGAACATGATGATTTGGATGATCGTCTTGATTGTCGTCGATTTGGCTTCAGTGATCATCGGTTCACTGTTGTGGAAAAAATCGAATCGCTTGGATCCGGCATCCGAAAAAGACAAATTCAAATTCTTTTTACAGAATCAATTAGGATTGTTCGCTGCGATCGTCGCCTTTTTACCTTTGATTATTTTTATTTTCACGAGTAAAAATCTGGATGGCAAACAAAAAGGAATTTTAGGTGGAATTGCCGTTCTTGCATTGGCGATTGCCGGCATTACCAGTTACGATTTCAATCCGCCTTCGGTAGAGCAATATACCGAACAAACCAATCGCGTAGAATGGCTAAACGACGGACAAGACCATGTTTTCTGGACGAAATCGGGCACAAAATATCATCTCTACGAAGATTGTCCACACATCAATTCCAAACGGACGGATGAGATTTATTCGGGAACGGTTGCGCAAGCCCGTGAATTGAAGAATATTACGGAACTTTGCAAGACTTGCGAGAATCGGGCGATTAAGGAAAGAGGCTTGAAAGAGGCGGATTATTCGGCAGGAGTTTCGCAGACGACGTCGGAAGCGAATGAATAACAACGAAAAAACGAAATAAAAACGGTTAGAGATCAATTCTCTAACCGTTTTTTAGTTAAATTTGCAATCTGATTGCAAGACCATTATGTTAACAAAAGAAGAAATAGTAGAATTAATCAATGACACGGAACGCGACCGCGTAGAACGGACGATTGCTACCGATGATACGGACAAATTTGCGGAAGCGATTTGTGCATTCTCAAACGATTTGGCCAATCATAAAAAACCGGGCTATTTGTTTATCGGCGTTCATGATAAGACTTGCAAATTATCCGGATTAAACGTGACCGATAGACTATTGAAAAATATTGCTGCTATTCGTTCCGACGGAAACGTTTTACCGCAACCGGCTATGACTGTTCACAGTTATACATTCGATGAAGGTGAAGTGGTTGCTGTTGAAGTCTTGCCGGCTCATTTTCCTCCGGTGCGGTATAAAGGTACGATTTGGTGTACGATTGTCCGACCCATGCGGGAATTTTGATGTTTGGCAACAATGTTCGCTATTTCTTTTCAACGGCATACGTTCAATATGTTAAATTTGAAGGAACTACGGTTGCTACCCCTGTTTTGGCAGATACACAGTTTTCCGGCGATTTGATTTCAATTGTAAACGAATTGAATAGTTTTGTGAAAATTAATATCATCAAAAAACGCCCAATACCGGTTTCCGTTTTGATTGAAGAAAACGTTTTCAACTATTCAGATACTGCAATTAGGGAATTCTTAATGAATGCCTTGATGCATCGTTCGTATGAAATCACTTCTCCTATAAAGTTTTATCAATATTCCGACCGGATAGAAATTGTCAATCCCGGCGGATTATATGGAAATGCTCGACCTGAAAATTTTCCGAATGTCAGCGATTATCGAAATTTAGTTATTGCCGAATCTATGCGGGTAATGGGTTATGTAAACCGTTTTAACAGAGGGGTAGAAACCGCTCAGTTGGATTTGAAAAATAACGGAAACGAACCTGCTGAATTTAATTTAAAAACGTTCGGTATATTCGGTGTGATTATCAAGGAAAAACCGATTGATAAAATTTCGGCTGATTTTTCTAATCCATGGGAAGTTGGCGGTGTAAATGGTGGTGTAGAAATTAATGATAATGAGGATGATAAAAATGATGGCAGTGTAAATGGCAGTGTAAATGGCAGTGTAAATACGTCGGATATAGAGGAAACAATTATTGATCTTATCAAAGAAAATAGCGCTATCAATATAAAAAAAATAAGTCATTCACTCAACATTCCTTATCGAACGATCGCAAGATATTTGAAAATATTGAAAGAAAAAGGTGTTGTTGAATATATAGGTTCCGATAAAACAGGAGGTTACAAAATAATAGGAACTGATTGAAAAACATAGAGCCGCAGGTTGTGCGGCTCTACATCCTACATCCGTTTTACTTCACCACCTTCTGCACAAACCGTTCCCCGTCATAATTAACTTTTACGATATAAACGCCTTGATTGCAATGCGATAAATCAAACCCAAAGCCGGAAGTATTGTAAAAATAATTCTTCAATACCAGTTGGCCGTTGATGGAATACACATCCAACCGGATGTTTCGAGCGGATTCGTCCAGCAGGACGGAATAGTTATCCGTGCCGGGAAGATAAACGATTCTCACGCCTTCGGACACTTTTACCTGATCCATTCCGTTCGTATCCTCATTTGATTGCAGAATAATTACATTTTTAGCATATTCCTCTGTTTCGGGAGCCGTTACAGTAATACTTCCGGTACGTTTTTTGCCGGATGTATTCGCTTCGATTTCCAAGGTAATGTAGTCGGTATCAATACCTTCCTCGCCGGCGATAATCTTCACCCACGACGTGTTGCTGCGTGCGCTCCATTCCATTTCTTCCGAGCCTTTGTTCTCGACTTTTACAGTGGCCACTTTGTCGCTTTTCCCTACTTTGATTGTATCGGTCAGGTTCAAAATCGGGCCCATGTATTGGTAATTGGCTGTCAGATAGGTATCGTTGTTCATATTGGCCGTGACGATTTTATTGGTAGAAACCACTTCATCGTAACGGTTTGTCCAATGGACGAATTTCCAACGACCGTATTCTTCGGGAGCTTCAAGATTAACGGAAGTGCCTCTGTTGTAAGTACGATACATCGTGCCTCGACCATTGGAACGACCGCTCTTATCGGCTTTGGAAACTTCGATATAGGGCGACAGCGAGATATTACTTTTTGCTACATCTCCGGCATAGATATCCAGATTACGGTTGTTTGTTGGACGTTGCACGAAGTCGTATTGCAATTCAAAGGTTAATTCATCAATGATCATTTTCGTATTACCGGAAACGACATTGTTCTTAGAAATACGAATATCCGCCCATGCGCCCGGACGTGAATAAATCATAATATCATTGGTCTGTCCCAATTTATCCAATAAAGAATAAAGTAACGATTGGCTTGCAAAACTCGGTTCTTTAGTATTCACGATTCCATTGTTGGCATCGTAGCGTATGCCCCAAATCACCGGATTTTGATTCTGATTGTTGATATGGTCGAACCAATATATTTGACCATCTTTCCGCATCTTCGATCTGCCCGAATGTTCCAGCAGTAAATCGAAATAAGCGAATGAACTTTGGCTTCCTTCCAAATGCGCTTTTATATCATGTATTTTGAATTTTACAATTCGCACGTTTTCTTCGTAAGGAGGAATCATACCGCGTTCAAAAATATTCAAATTAATATCCACATCAGAATTTAAAGCGTCCAAATCGTTCTGTGTAAGCGAAAAACGAACCGGTATCGACAACTCGGGGCGATTCGTATTATATTCATCCAAAATATCAGCCGTTACCGTCGATAATTGCTCTTCATACACTGCTTTCAGATTTTGAAAATCCGCAGCATCCAATATCGGTTTTTGAGGATTAGCTTCGGCAATAGCGGTAAAACGCTCAACAATAGAAGACAAATTCAACTCTGCCGTATAGGGTTTTAACAAACGATATTCGTAGGCTTTTCCCATATAATAATGGTATTTCAGCAAACGTTCTTTGGCTCGACGTTCCATATCATCCAGATATTGCTTGGCTCTCAAATCGCGTTTACTGTTATTATTAAATACATCTCTGCCTAAACCATCAATGGCGACTACGTTATTTTGAATAGTAATGCTTGTTGTTGCTATATTATCAAATGTGTTGGCAAGTTTCTGCATTAACTGTTCTTTTTTTGTATTTAACACTTCCGATTCGGCGATCAATGCTTGATATTCTTTCGACTCTGCTTTCAATTTATTCAGTTCGGCTTGCACTTGGTCGTTGGGCGTGGAACTCTGCGCGAAGACTTTATGCAATTTTTCGATACTTGTGATTAATGGACCTACTGTGCCGTTTATTGTTTCATAAGCATTTTGTATTGTCTGTGCCGTAGAACCTAAAGACGAAATATCAATTTGACTCAAAGCATTGGTAATATTAGAAAATCCGCCTGATTGAAAAAATCCGCCGGCGACATCAAAAAATCCGCCTATGGCATTGGCATAACCGTAAGTATCCGAAGCATTAGTTGCCATAGATAGCGCAGTATTGCCGGCTGTTACCGCTGTGCTAATACCCATACCAACAGCAGTGCCAACGCCCGGAATAATACTGCATACTAACGGAGCAACTTTTGCTACAGCGGAAAGTACGCCTGAAATCTTGTTCCATCTGTTTTGTTTTTTGACATTATCTTTTGCTTGAGCCAGTAATTGTTGTGTTTTAACTTCTATCTTAATAACTAACTCCTCTATTTGCTGTTCTAATGCAGTCGCCTCGTCTTGCAATTCGGGAATAAGACGTACTAATTGATTGATAAGTTCTTTATTATCCGTCAAGTCTTGCTTTATCAATTTGATAGCTTCATTGCAAGCATTAATGTATTGTTCGTTGTTCCTGTCGATATGTTTCAACCAATAACTGAGGTACATGACACGAATTGCTTTTTCGATTTCCTGCTCAAAAGCCATTTTGTTTATTTCAAAAGAAAGCATGGGAACCCAACCTATGGGATTGCCGAAATAGTCCAGATTTTGTCCGATACGATAAATCAAGGCTTGCATTTCCGCATCGGAATTGTTCAGTTCCATTTTTGCCTCGTTGCTCAATTCGTTCCATTCGTCCGATGCTTTCAAATCTGCAATGGATTGAGTATATTCCGAAAAAATATTGTAGGTATATCCATTGTAAATATTCAGATAAGCATCTTTAGCATGTTTTACGACAGCAGAAATAAAATTGGGATGCAGCCAAGTAAATTCTTTTTCGTAAAAAGAGAAACTTCCGTCATTACCATGTCGTCCGGCGCCTTGAATCTGATCTTTATTGTCTAATTGAATACCGGCGCTACCATGCACAACATCACAAAATTCGCTTACGTCTATCGTTGAGGTTATCACACCACCATTCCCTCCATTACCCGGTGTTCGAGTGCTATGTTCCGTATCCCAATATACGTTTTGTCCTTTTCCACCTATTGAAATAAAACGTTTGGCAGGAGCGCTTTGCCTGTAATTCTGAATATACAGTGTAATACTTCCCGCATTGGCGCCGTTTTGAGCGTTACTATTGGTAAATTTGTCAATCATTACGGGAGAAGTATTGATAGAGGCTTTTTCCTTTTCATTCGAATCTTCAAAAACAAGCTCTTTTGCATAAATGGTCAGATTGGCTTGCGGAAAATGCAAAGCTTCTCGAATAATCACTTTTTCAGCAAAAAGATTTAGTTCGTAAATATCGCTTCTTCCGATCAAGTAGCGCAATGTATTTTGAATTTGATTGTCAAATACTAATTCTTTTCCGGTTATACTAAAACTGCAAACAGTATCTTTGAGTGTATTGTTGAATTGAACTCGTCGTTGTACCGTTTGTGCAATAATCGTGTAATCGTTGGTAGATTCCGGCAGCGGCTTGGGCTCCACTCCAAAAGCAGCATATTCCGGCGGCGTAGCAGGCATCAATGTAAAAAGCACATCTTGCACAATAGCGTTGCCGTCGGCTTCTGCACGGAAAGTGACCGTAAACGGCCGTGTATCAAACTTGTCGGGAAAATACTTGAAACGACCGGTTTGTTCGTTGCAAGTAATTTTACCCGCAGGTGGAAAATCAACACTGTAACTTAAAGTTACATTATTTGCATGCAAAGTATCGGTAAGCACATAAAAGCCAACCGTAATATCGCCTTCATGCCACACAGTTTGATTGGGAATTGCGCCAA
The DNA here is from genome assembly GCA_031261015.1 of Dysgonamonadaceae bacterium. Taxonomy (GTDB): domain Bacteria; phylum Bacteroidota; class Bacteroidia; order Bacteroidales; family Azobacteroidaceae; genus Azobacteroides. Next base: position 10,511 of record JAISKG010000136.1, read on the forward strand.
TCTGAAAATGAGCCATTGCATCCAATTCTACATCCATGGGAGTTAACCGATTGGCTGTTATTTGCTTACCATCAACAGTCGTATTATCCAAATTCAAAGGATAGCCAAAGATGGAAGAAATCATGACAGCCTCTCTGTTTTGCGTAGGCGGTTGTGCGTACAGCGCATTTAATAAGCCTGCACACAATATTATAAGTAATAATATCTTTTTCATGGCGGTTAGTATTTAATGATGTAATTTACATAGACGTTTTGAGGACGATTGTCTGCACCAACAGGAACAACCCTGGAAGCATCGAAATTAATACCCAGTCCATATTCGGGACTTGCATGGCTATCATTTTTTGCAGCTCCCCAATTTACATCTATTTTAGAGATTGCCCCTGTTGCATGTCTGTATGGTGTTCTATTTCCATCTCCAGATGTACTACCTGTAATATTTCTTATTGCATCCCCTTGATAACTACCCACATTGTTTCCACTATTTCCTCCTTCTTTCAAAGGTGTTCTTTTTGCAGCATCCGTATCTTTCCCTGAATTACCGGAAAGTCCTCTTAAAAACATTCCGCGCATATCCGGTAAATTAAATGTGGTTGAATTGTTACCAAAGCCCCAAGCCGTCCCAATAACCTCATACAAAGCCGCATACTCCGAACGGCTCACTGCTTTGCCATCACACAGCAACCACCCCGCCGGCACTTTACTTGCATCACCTGCAAAAGGCATGATTGAGCCAACCGGCGCACTCACGGCATTTGTCGCCGCTTCCGCATAAGGCACACTTGCCAACGCCGTATAACTCAATTCCCGATAGCTGCTGCCTTCCTTGATTTCCACTTTCATCCAATAATGCACCGCTGCAAAATTCACATCCGCAAAAGTTGCCGCTACGCCGCCGGCTTTAGTGCCTTTGCCTACCGTAATGCCGATAGTTCCTAAAGCATCGGTTGTTACCTTATGCGTTTCTATCCAGCTCGCTTGCGTAGCCGTTTGTCCCGGCATCAGCGAAAAACGTAATTCAACCTCTTGTTTGGGTAACACAAATCCGTCGGTTCCTCGAACAACCGCTTGATAATTAAAACCTAAACCACTGTTGCCTTGAGCGAAAATAAAGAGAGAAACCGTTAAAAAAGTCAATGTAAAAAAAATCTTCTTCATGTTGTTTTAAATTTTTTGATAATGAATAAATTAAAAGTTGATTATGCCTTTCTTTGCTTCGGATACGCACATAAAAAAAGCGCAGGCAAAACTCTGAATTATTTGTTTATTGAGGTTCTCGACTACCATTCCTATCAAATAATGAGTAAAGCCCGCACCGAAGCGCGAGCGTCGTCACTTTACTCTTGATAGGAAAATTGAAATTGTCGAGATTTCAATAAACAAGGTACAAGCTATTACGCTTTTTCCAATATGTCTTAAACTGTGCGTATCAACACATTATTATTTATTCCATAGGCATTTTTTTTTGTTATATGTGAGCAAAGATAATCTATTTTTGGGAATTTATCGAAGATGATGCTTACTACTTCAATCGCTGAAAAAAATCATTCCCCTTATCATCCACCAAGATAAACGCCGGAAAATCCTCCACTTCAATCTTCCAAATCGCCTCCATTCCCAATTCGGGATAAGCCAGACATTCCAGACTTTTGATGTTGTTTTGCGCCAGAATCGCTGCCGGGCCGCCGATCGAACCCAGATAAAATCCGCCGTGCTTTTGGCAGGCGTCGGTCACTTGCTGACTGCGATTGCCTTTGGCCAGCATGATCATGCTTCCGCCATACGATTGAAACAGATCGACATACGAATCCATGCGCCCGGCGGTAGTCGGTCCCATCGAGCCACTCGCCATGCCTTGCGGCGTTTTGGCCGGGCCGGCGTAATAAATCGGATGGTCTTTGATGTATTGCGGCAGATCTTCGCCGCGATCCAAGAGTTCTTTCAACTTGGCGTGAGCAATGTCGCGGCCGACGATGATTGTGCCGTTGAGCGACAAGCGCGTAGCTACCGGATAGCGGGTCAGTTCGGCTAAAATCTCTTTCATCGGGCGGTTAAGGTCGATTCGTACTACTTCGCCTTCGCCCGCGTTGCGCCATTCTTCGGGAATGTATTTCGCCGGATGGTCTTCCATTTTTTCGATCCAAACGCCGCCTTTGTTGATTTTCGCTTTGATGTTGCGGTCGGCCGAGCAGGAAACAGCCATGCCCACGGGACAGGATGCGCCGTGACGCGGCAAGCGGATAATACGAATGTCGTGCGCGAGGTATTTTCCGCCGAACTGCGCACCCAAACCGATTTCCTGAGCAGCTTTCAGCATTTTTTCTTCTAATGCGATGTCGCGAAAGGCTTGTCCTCCCTCGTTGCCTTCCGTTGGAAGCGTGTCGTAATATTTGGTCGATGCCAACTTCACCGTTTTCAGGCACAAATCGGCCGACAAACCGCCGATAACGAAAGCGATGTGGTAAGGCGGGCAAGCAGCTGTTCCCAACGATTTCATTTTTTCGATCAGGAATTTTTCCAAAGTATCGGGATTCAACAATGCTTTCGTTTCCTGATACAGATAAGTTTTGTTAGACGAGCCGCCGCCTTTGGCAATGCACAAAAATTTATATTCCGCGCCGTCCACCGCTTGGATGTCGATTTGCGCCGGCAAATTGCTTCCCGTATTTTTTTCGGTGTACATATCCAGAGGCGCGTTTTGTGAATAACGCAGGTTTTCTTCGGTATAAGTTTTGTAAACTCCTTTGGATAAGGCTTCTTCGTCGCCGCCGCCCGTCCAGACTTGCTGGCCTTTCTTGGCGATGATCGTGGCCGTTCCCGTATCCTGACAAAACGGAAGAATGCCTTTCGCCGAAACTTCCGCATTGCGTAACATTGTCAGTGCGACGTATTTATCGTTTTCGCTGGCTTCGGGATCGGATAGAATTTTCGCGACTTGCTTTTGATGAGCGGGACGCAAAAAGAAGGAGCAATCGTGGAAACAAGCATTCGCTAAGTGAGTTAACGCTTCCGGTTCGACTTTCAACATTTCGCGGCCTTCAAATTCGGTGGTCGAAATGCCGTCTTTCGTCAAGAGATAATATTCTGTATCTTCTTTTCCCAGAGGGAATAATGCTTGATACTTAAAAGGAGGTGTTGCCATAGCTTTTCTTTATTAGTTGATTTTCTTTTTCTCGATCTTTTTGGATTTCTTGGGCTAAAATGGCGGCGGCGGATTTTCCGTCGGCAATGATTTGTTCCCAATGATCGGATAATCCTTTGATATTCCGGATAAAATTCCATTCATAGCAGGCATAATTTTGATGAAAACCGGCAAGCATCTCGTGCATTTTCGCGATGGTAGAAATTTGACCGGTTTCGATGGCTTCGATGAATTTTTCAACTTGCGATTGCGGCAAGATCAGTCCGGAGAGATCCATCCAAGAACTACTTTCCGTTTGATTAAGAAAGGATTTATCCGTTTGATTTCCAGTGATTTCACCTAAATATTTGCGAATCGCCAAACTGTATAAATCAATGCCTTTTTGCACGGCCGAAGCAGGTATTTTGCATCCGCTATACACATAAAATTCCGGCGTACCGTTTTGATTTTGAAATTCTTTCGAGATTTCAATGCCTCGAAGCATTTTTTGTACGGTATAAGGAGTCAAAACTTCAAAACGAATCGGATCTAATAAGTGCGGATCTTTGCGACAATCGCGCTTCGGAAATTTTTCGGCATCGCGCGCCAGCCCCACGGTTTTCAAATTTACGCCGGGAATTAACAGCGTTTCTTCCTTTTCTTCAATCAGATAGGAAAAAGGAAAATCGCTCGTGTCGGGACTTTGGTAATGCCGCCCCATGACTAACGAAAAGGCGCCAATGCGCGCAGGATAAAGCACGTATGAATCGCTCGCCAATTTCACGCCACGCTCGAAAATGCCGTAATGCACCGGCCCCGATTTGTAGCGATGATTGCTTTGGTTGGAACCCGAACCGGCATTCAGAAACGAAAACATTCCGGCAATCAACAGCGTGGATTTGTGATGTGTAGCCGTGAAAGGTCCGGCAAAAACCGATACCGCTTCGCCGTTTTCGGCGTGACAATTGCTGAAAAACAAGGAATCCATCGCCGAAAAACTACGTCCTAAATGACAGGTTTGACCGACAAAACAACGGGAAAGAATGGCGCCGCTGTCCACGCACGCACCCGAACTGATGATGAAATCTTCCGCAATAACTTGATGACCAATAAATACCGGATCGTGCTCGTTGCTGTTGATGCTTCCGTTTTCCAAACGGGCGGCTCCTTCGATGCGCGCCGAATTTCCTATTTTAACATTTTTAATGCTCGTAGTATGAAGGATCTGTACATCGCGACCGATTTCGCCGTAAACCGACATCTGCTGTTGTACGTAATGGTCGATCATCGCTTCCATTTTCTCTAAAAACGATGGACGATGGCGAAAGATCGCGAGCATGTAAGCGACCGGCGCGGAAAGTTGGTCTTGAATCTTGATTTCCATTCCGCCGGCTTCATTTAAAACCGTCACTTTCACGCCGTTGCCGAAAGAAGATTGTCCGTCCGCCACTAAACTGCCGACGTTTTGAATGTGCGTGTTGGCGCCGATCCGGTAATTGGCAATCGCTCCGTGTACATTCTCAATCAGCACGTTATCGCCGATTTCGCAGTTGTGAAGCGTGGCATTGGATATGCCCGAATGTTTTGGCACGCCGCCGGGAAGCATGAACGTTTTTTGAAATTTGCCCAAGCGGATTTGGCCGGAAAAATGCGTTTGATGTATATATTGTGGAATAAAATCAACCGGTACCTCAATCAAGGTCCAATTTTGAGCACGGCAATTCTGACGTCCCAACTGTGCGATTTCATCCAATGTTAATTTTCTGTATTCCATAGCCTTAATTCAATTCCTCTTCGTCGTATTCCTGATAAAGAAAATCATTGTAAGGAAAACGCTGCACATGAATTTCCTTTACTTTTTTATATAACAAAGATTTCAATTCCTCCAGATTTTCTTTCGTTTGCGCGGAAATAAAAATCACATTATCCTGTAACTTGCTCATCCACGTATTTTTCAATTCCTGAAGCGAGATATTTTCCCGGCTTTTCGGCGTGAGGTCGTCGTCATCTTTTTCAATATACGAAAAAGCATCTATTTTATTGAATACGAGAATAGTAGGTTTGGATTCCTTCGTAATATCGTTCAGGGTTTGCGTCACGACTTCGATTTGCTCCTCAAAATTCGGATGGGAAATATCGACGACGTGAACCAACAGGTCGGCTTCGCGCACTTCATCCAAAGTCGATTTGAACGATTCGATCAATTCGGTCGGCAATTTGCGGATAAAACCCACTGTATCAGACAACAGAAATGCAAGATTTTCGATTGTCACTTTCCTTACGGTGGTATCCAAAGTAGCAAACAATTTGTTTTCGGCAAAAACTTCCGATTTGCTTAACTGATTCATCACAGTGGATTTACCTACATTGGTATAACCGACCAGAGCCACGCGCACTAATTTTCCGCGATTTTTCCGCTGGTTGGCTTTTTGCTTGTCGATTTCTTTCAAATCGGCTTTTAGTTTGGCTATTTTCGTCAGGATAATGCGGCGGTCGGTTTCCAACTGCGTTTCTCCGGGACCGCGCATGCGCAGGCCGCCGCTTCCGGAGCCGCTTTGCCGTTCGAGGTGCGTCCACATACGCTTGAGGCGCGGAAGCATGTAATTATATTGAGCCAGTTCGACTTGCGTTTTGGCATGAGCCGTTTGGGCGCGGCCGGCGAAAATATCCAAAATTAAACTCGTTCGATCCAGAATGCGGATTTTCAAAGCTGCTTCCAAGTTGCGCAATTGCTTGGGCGACAGTTCATCGTCGAAAATCACCAGATCAACGCCATTTTCCTCGTCGTCAATGTAATTTTTGATTTCCTGCAACTTGCCCGAACCGACAAACGTCACCGAATGCGGCATGTCCAAGCGTTGCGTAAAACGTTTGACCGCTGTAATTCCGGCCGTATCAGCCAGAAATTCCAGTTCGTCGAGGTATTCTTTCGAGCGGATTTCGTTTTGGTCGGGCGTAATTAATCCCACCAGCACGGCATTTTCGGTTTGAGTATCGGTTGCAATCATTGAAATTTAAATAGAAATAAGCCCACAAAATTACACAAAATTTCGGGAAATAGCTTTATCTTTGCAATTGGTTTATAAATTAGATTACCCATGAAAAAGTTTTATCTACTTCCTTTACTATTGTGTTTTTGCGGAATCGGGACGATTTTCGCTCAAATCAGCTATGGAGGAGTTCCTCTTTTTTTGGAAAATACTTCCTTGCGAAACGCTAATGCTTTAGATTTCATCGAGATGCCGGCCTTCAATGTCGATTCGGTCGCTAAAGCCAATCTCACCGAAGAAGACGGCATGCGAGGCGCGTTTCAATTTGCCCACAAGTTTTATACGCACATCGAAAAAGGCAAACAGGGAACGATGCAGACTTTGGCCGACGGTACGAAAGTCTGGCGCGCAGGAATTCGCTCGAACGGCGCGCGCTCGATCAACTTACTGTTTACCAAGTATAATCTGCCTGAAGGAGCCAAATTATTCATTTACAATACCGATCACAGTCACGTTATCGGTGCGTTCGATTCACGGAATAATTCCGAAAAGCAGATTTTACCGGTTCGTCCGGTTGCCGGCGATGCGATCATTGTGGAATATTCCGAGCCGGCCGGCGCTGCTTTTGAAGGCGAATTAGTTATCGGCGAAGTGAATCATGCTTACCGCGATCTCTCTTTCGGCGGCGAATTGAGAAGCGGGCCTTCGATTCCTGATGTCGTAGATTATCCGGGAGATCCGTACAATGATGTTCCGGCCAATTATTTATGTATGCCGGATGTTTTGTGCGACGAGTCCGATGCCGGCGAAGCGATTGTTCGTTCCACGGTTTTGCTGATTATCAATGGGACAAGTCTTTGCACAGGTTCTTTAATTAATAACACTGAAAACGATGAAAAACCGTATTTGTTGACAGCTATTCACTGTTTCACAACCACTTTTCCTGCAAGCAACGATTTTTACACAGAACGAGCGGGAACCGTCATCGCCTTTTTCAATTATCAACGTCCGATTTGCGGAAATGACTTGAAACCGGCTACCGAAATGTCTGTATCAGGCGCTGTTCCCCGTGCGATCATAGAAAAGAAAGACATTGCTTTATTGGAATTGAAACAAACGGTTCCACCTTATTATAATGCGTATTACGCCGGTTGGAATGCCGAAACGACGGCTAATAATCCGCCATACCGCAATATCCATCATCCCTACGGCGCGCCGAAAAGATACGGGCTTTACAATTCCAGTTTGCAGGCGGCTACTGCCACTTACGGCATATTTGATTCAAATTCTCATTGGCGTGTAACTGCTTGGAATGTAGGTTCTACGCATGTTGGTTCTTCCGGTTCGCCGATTTTCGATAAAGACAATTTGCTTGTTGGAACTTTATCCGGCGGAAATTCCACTTGCACCGGTGCGACCGGTTCCGACTATTTCGCCCGCTTTGCTGTAGGATGGGCGGTAGATGACAGTCCGTTGCAAACATATTTAGATCCGAACCGGTTGGGCGTATTGAAACAAACCGGCTACGATCCTCATACCTCGAATCCGATTCAACGACTGAGTAATGCCGATTATAATAATGGCGATCAATTGGTTACTACTCAATTCGGTTCCCCTAATTCCGGATTTGTTTTCGGAAATAATAATTTGGCAACAACGAAATTTGCCGAAGCCTTTACCGTCGATCAGCCCAGCGAAGTTTTTGGTGTATATCTGACCATTCCGCAAATGCCTTTAGCTTACACTTCCGGCGTAGAAGTAGAGATTTACAGCGGCGATAGCGAGCCTGCTACTTTGCTGGCGCATAAAGCGTTTGTACCTCGCTATGCAGAATATTCCAGAACAAATGGAACATTTGGACAGACGCCCGATCAGGAAACTAATGCGGCGCCTTGCGAGTCGTTTGTCGCTTTCGATACTTGGGTTCCCGTTCAATCCAAATTCTTTATCGCTTACAAGATTAATCCGGAAACGAGCAGTCAATTTTGCGTGTATAACACGGCTTTTGCTTCCTCGTCGAAAGCCAATACCGCTTGGATCAAAGACGGTTCGCAATGGGTCGAAGCTTCGGCGTATGCGCCCCATCCTGTAAAAACTTCGTTGGCTTTGCAACCGGTTTTGCGACTGGGCACAGGCAATGCCGTTCCGGCTTTAATGCCTGAGGGTCAAACGAAAACGATTTATTATAATTCTCTTTCGCAGCAACTTACTTTCGATTTGCCTTCTATCGGTTCGGGAGAAGTTTTTGTTTATTCCGTGAGCGGACAATTGATTGATCGCTTAACGTTTCAATCCGGCGATCAACACGTACGGTTAGCTGCGCAAGCGAAAGGCAGCATCGGAATCGTTCAAGTCCGGTATGCGCAAGGCGTTATCTCCGGGAAAATCATCTATTAACGAATTATTGAATCAATCAAATATTAATTTATTAAATTTTTCACGTATGCTTAAAAAAAATTATTTGCCCTTGTTGTTAACGGCTGTAATCCTAACGCTCTTTACAGCCTGTTCTTCCAAATTAAAGCCTTTGGCGGCTGATTATATTCAGGCCACGCCGCAACCTTTGGAACTGGTTGCCGGAAAAGTTCCCGTCACGATTAACATGACATTCCCTGCAAATTGGTTTGATCAAAAAGCGACTTTGACGGTTATTCCCGTTCTTCGCTACGAAGGCGGCGAAGCTTGGGGAGAATCTTACACGTTCCAGGGCGAAAAAGTGTCCGGCAACGGACAAGTAGTTCCGAAAAAAACAGGCGCGAATGCGGTGTTGAAGTCTTCGTTCGACTATGTTCCTGCTATGCAAAGCTCGCAGTTGTATTTGACTTTCAAGACAAAAGTCGGAAGTAAAAGCGTGCAATTGCCCGATGTAAAAATTGCCGACGGCGTATTGGCTACGGCCGGATTGTTGGATGCCGGTTCGGAAAATCCGGCGATCGCTCCCGACAAATTCCAACGCATTATTAAGGAAGCGCACGATGCCAACATTCTTTTCCTGATCCAACAAGCCGAACTTCGTTCCAGCGAATTGAAAAAAGGCGCGATCACCGATTGGAAAAAAACCGTAAAGAATGCCAATGAAGCCCCCAATCAAAGCGTGGATATCGAAATTTCTTCTTATGCTTCGCCTGACGGAGGTTATCAATTGAACGAAAAATTGGCCGAAAAACGCGAAACCAATACCAAGTCTTATTTGTCTAAAGATTTGAACAAGGAGAAAGTAAATGCTCCGATCAATGCCCGCTACACGGCTCAAGACTGGGAAGGTTTTAAAGAATTGGTCGAAAAATCCAATATTCAAGATAAAGATTTGATCTTGCGTGTGTTGTCGATGTACAGCGACTCGGAACAAAGAGAACGCGAAATCAAAAATATTTCTTCCGTATTCAATGTATTGGCCGACGAAATTTTGCCGCAATTGCGTCGCTCGCGCTTGACGGCAAACGTTCAGATCATCGGCAAGAGCGATGAGGAAATTGCTTCTTTGTCCACTTCCAATCCGAAATCGTTGACCGTAGAAGAATTATTGTATGCGGCCACTTTGGCTAAAACAGACGCTCAAAAAGCAAGTATTTATGAAACTGCCACTAAATTGTTCCCCAACGATCCTCGCGGATTCAATAACTTAGGCGTCATCGAATATGCTAAAGGCAATATCGCTCAGGCGGAAACCTTGTTCAACAAAGCCAACCAATTGGCCGGCAGTCTTCCCGAAGCCAACTTGAACCTCGGATTCACCGCTTTGACCAAAGGCGACAAAGCCCAAGCCGAAGAATATTTCGGAAAAGCAGCCGGCGTTGGCCAAATGAATAACGCAGTCGGTTATTTGGCCGCTTTGAACGGAAATTATGCACAAGCCGCTCAATCTTACGGAAATACCGTCAGCAATAATGCCGCTTTGGCGCAAATCCTGAACAAAGATTACAACAAAGCGCAAAACATCTTGGATGCTGTGGCTCAACCCGATGCAACTACTTCTTACCTGAAAGCCATCGTTGGCGCCCGGACTAATAATCTGAACACGGTTGTTTCCAACTTGAAAACGGCGGTGAGAATGAATCCCGATTTGGCAACGAAAGCGATCAAGGATGTGGAATTTGCGAAATATATCGGCGACAGTAAGTTTTTGGATGCCGTAGTGAAATAATCCCCGTAGTAAGAGCAACCTTCGTGGTTGCCCCTACGTGCTTGTCCCAACGAAAAGGCTCTTATCTCAAGAGCCTTTTTTACTGTTATTCACTTAGGTTTTGTGAAATTGGTTTTGGTTTTTACTGTACTAACTCTTTAGCTGTGTTTACAGCTGCAAAGTACGTAATAATTTCGGATATAATGGGTTAATGTTACGTTATTTTTAGGTTAATGTTACTTTAATTTTTTGCATGTATCCTTACAATTGAAAGTCAACTTTAGGAATTTAAAGTTGCAAAAATAATTCCTGTAAAAAAGTGTTACTATTGGATAAAATAGTATTAGAATTATAGGAGAACACTGCTTAATTTTGCATATTACTTTTCTTGAAAGGAGAAAAGTACAATGTCCGCGCGGACATTAAGCGAAATCACTACGCGATTTCGCTGGTTAAAAGAATAAATATAAACGAGATAATTGTTAATTTTAAGTTTAATTTCTATGAATAAATTACTTCATTTTTTATTCTTGTTTTGTGCCATACCCAGTATGATGTATGCACAAAGTTTTCAAATTTCAGGGAGAGTGACTGATGCCTCGGATGGTTCGCCATTGCCGGGAGTGACCGTGCAAACCCAAGCGAAAGTGGGAACCGTCACCGATGTTGATGGTAATTATGCCCTGTCGGTGAATAAAGGGGACGTGTTGAGTTTTTCCTATTTGGGGATGATAACTCAAACAGTGAAAATGGATAGCCAGCGAGCCGTTAACATTGCTTTGAAGAGTGATGATAAGGCTTTGGATGAGTTGGTTGTGGTAGGTTATGGACAATCCAGAAAAATCGACCTTGCAGGAGCTTCGTCTTCGTTGGGCGCGAAAGAAATTGCAAGTTCATTCTCTACCAATCTTGACCAGGCGCTTCAAGGACGAGTGACCGGCGTTACTGCCGTCCAGACTTCCGGAACACCGGGTTCGGCTGTTTCGATCCGGATTCGTGGTCAGGCTACGGTTCGTTCGGGAGCAGAACCTTTGTATGTGATCGATGGCGTGATTTTCCAAGGAGGGAATACGAGTGGTAGCGGAGTCGGATTGGGTGATGCTTTAGGAAATGGCGTTTCTTCGTCAATTTCTCCTTTATCTACCTTGAATCCTTCGGATATTGTTTCAATGGAAATATTGAAAGATGCTTCTGCAACAGCTATTTATGGAGCGCAAGGTTCCAACGGCGTCGTTTTGATTACCACCAAACGAGGAAAATCGGGCGAAGCGAAAATCAGTTATGATGGAATGTTTGGTATTTCCAATCAGGTAAAACGCTTGAAAATGATGAATCTACGAGAATATGCGGAACTGAACAACACGATCGCCGCAACAACCGGAGGTTCCAGCTCGACTCCCGAATATTTGGATCCTTCCTTGTTAGGTAGAGGAACCGATTGGCAGGATGCTATTTTCCGCCAAGCTTACATGAATCAACACAATGTTTCGGCACAAGGCGGTAACGAACAAACTAAATATTTCCTTTCGGGATCGTGGATGAATCAAGAAGGAACCATGATTGGTACCGATTTCAAACGCTTCTCTTTCCGCGCGAATATGGATACGCAACTGAAATCGTGGATTAAGGTCGGGTTGAACGCTATGTACTCCCGTACCGATGAAAATCTGGGATTGGCCGAAGGCTCGGAAGGTGTGTTAACTTACTCGTTGACAACTCCTCCCGATATACCTATTTATGATGTGGACGGTAACTATGCAATGGTTGTTCGCGAAAATTACAGTCGCCCCAATCCGATTGCGATTGCCAATTTGGACGAAAACACTTTGAAACGTCAAAAATTAAACGGAAATATTTTCGCCGATATTACGCCGATGAAAAATTTGGTCTGGCATGCCGATTTCGGTTTCGACGTGAGTGATTCGAGAGCCGAACGCTGGAGGCCGACCTATTTTTTTGGTGAAACCAACCGGAGAGATAAAAATACCGATTCGTGGCAACGTAATAATAACCTTTATTGGGCGGTCACCAACTATTTGACTTATAGCAATAAAATTGACAAGCACGCCTTTACTGCCATGTTGGGGCAAGAAGCGTGGGAATCTTCATGGGAATATCAATCAATCGCCGCCAGCGATTTACCCAGCAACGATATTCACAATCCGGCTTTAACTTCCGACAAAGCATCGGCTACAATCAACTCCGGATTCGGAAGCGCAGCAATGGCTTCTTTCTTCACTCGCGCTACCTACAATTTTGATGATCGTTATCTGGGCACTTACACTTATCGTTACGACGGATCGTCTAATTTCGGACCGAAAAACCGTTTTGCCGGATTCCATTCGTTTGCCGTTGCGTGGAGATTTAATCAAGAAGCATTTTTTGAATCGCTGAGAAATACCATCAGCAATGGTAAATTGCGTATAGGTTGGGGCGGAACCGGCAATCAAAGGATTGGCGGGTATCTCTGGGGCGGAAGCGGTTCTTCCAATATGTCTTCTGCTTTAGGTACGGCTTACAAGCAAAGCAATATTGCCAATCCTTACATTCGTTGGGAATCTCAAAATCAATGGAATTTGGGGCTTGATCTCGGATTTTTCTCTGATCGTATTAATTTGGTCGTCGATTTGTACGATAAGACTGCAAATAACATGTTGATGTCTTTGCAATTACCAACGTACATGGGAACTTTCGGAAATCCCGCTTCGCAATTGTCGGCTCCTATGGGTAACTATGGTACAATCAACAATAAAGGATTGGAAATAGCTTTGAATACGCACAATTTGACCGGACAATTTAAATGGGATACCGATTTCCAAATTTCATTCAATAAAAACAAATTAGTCGCTTTGGATGGAACGGAGCATGCTGCTTTGGAAGGCAAAGGGCAATGGCGTGAAGTCGTCAGCCGTTCCGAAGTTGGCGAATCCTTATATAATTTCTATGGCTATATCGCGGATGGCGTTTATAAAGATGTGGAAGAAATCAGAAGTCATTTATGGGGAGAAGTTCCTGCCAACGGTGTTTACGACCGCTACAGCACAGTATTTGTCGGCGATGTCAAGTACCGCGATTTGAATAATGACGGTATCATCGACGAACGCGACCGCACCAATATCGGTTCGCCGCTGCCCAAATTCACTTTTGGTATGACTAATACATTCAATTACAAGAATTTTGACTTGATAATATTTCTGAATGGAAGTTACGGCAACAAGATTTTGAATTATCTTTCGAGAGATTTGACATCCATGGATGCCGATCGCAACCAATTGCAAAAGGCCATGGATTACGCCCGTATTGCGGAGATTGATCAAACTGTTCAATATCCGCTTACCAAAATCAATGCGCAAGGCGAATCTTATACGATCAACAATTGGTTTGAAGATCCCGATAATGTCTATGTAACGAATCCGGATACGAAAATTTCGCGTGCCGGACGCGGTTTACCGTATGATAATAAACGAGTTAGTACATTGTACATCGAAGACGGTTCGTATTTGAGAATCAAGAATATTACTTTGGGATATACCGTTCCCAAACAATATACTCAAAAGTGGAAAATAGAAAATGTACGGGTATATGCGAATATTCAAAATATTCTCACGTTTACCAAATATGCGGGCTATGATCCTGAAATCGGGATCTATACTCAAGATCCTGACGGCAATGTATTCGGTATTGATTACGGACGTTATCCGTCGCCGAGAACAGTTACCTTTGGCTTGAATTTTTCTTTCTAATCTTTTAATACAATACGATGATGAAAAAAACAAATATATTAATTAAGTTATTGTTTGTATTGACAATAACGGTTGGGATTACTTCTTGTGAAGATTTCCTGAATCGTCCGACGGAAGATCAATATACGATTGAGCAATTTTACCGTACGGACGAACAATGCCAGCAGGCAGCGAATTTGCTTTACAGTTCGCCTTGGTTTGATTTTATCCGGGGTTGGCTAAAAGTAGGTGATGTGCAATCGGGTAATATTTATTGGGGCGGCGAAGATACGGATGCCGCGGGCGGCGCATTGCCTTTCATGAATCTGGCCGTACCTTCCAGCAGTATTACCTTGAAGCAAATGTCGGAAGCCTTATGGGCGGTGAATGCGCATTGCAATGGCGTGATTGAAAATATCAATATGTATGCCGGCCCCGCAACAACCGAGAAAGGCCGTAATGCCGCTAAAGGCGAAGCTTTGGTTTGGAAAGCCATGTCGTACTTCTATTTGGTGCGTATTTGGGGAGCCGTGCCTATCATTCACAGCAATTCTCAAACGATTGCCGAAGGTAATTATAATCAATTGTATAAAGCCAAAATTGAAAATGTTTATGATTACATTATATTAACTCTTGATCAAGCGGTGGAATGGTTGCCCGAACATCCGAAACAAGCAGGGCGGATCGATAAATATTCGGCTTATGCTCTCTTAGCCAAGGTTTATCTTACCAAATCCGGATACGGACACACAGGTTCCCGCAGTCAGGAAGATTTAAACAGGGCCAAAGAATATGCACACAAAGTTATTTATGACAGCGGCCGCCGGTTGACTCTGGATTACGCTTCGATTTTCCGGCCGGAAAACAACATTTCCGACGAGAGCTTGATTGCTTGGCGCTGGATCGTTCCTTCGACTTATACTTGCAATAATCCTTTGCAATCGGAATTTGCCGCCAAAGGATTTGATGAATACAATTGTTGGGGCGGCTATCGCGGTCCTTCGGTGGATTTGCAGGACGCTTTCGGCGTAACAGCTTTGATCGAAAAACGTTCGCCGGTAAATTACGATCAGGATAAACGCCGCAAAGTCACCATGATGATGTACGGCGATCATTACGATTATTTCTGGAAAGATAAAGGCGGCTTCGACTGGACCCCATTTTATAAAAGTATAGTGGGAACTTTTCAAACTCCTACGGGAGCGAATGTTGCCAAACATTTGGTTGGCAATAACGCCGATCACGTGGCTGCTCTGGGCGTTGGGTTGGAAGAACAAAGGACAGGTTTGGCTACCCACGTTTTGCGTTTAGGCGATATTTACCTGATCTATGCGGAAGCCATCCTCGGAAACGATGCCTCAACTTCGGATGCGGAAGCTTTGAAAGCCTTCAATGCCGTGCATCACGACCGTGCCGGCTTGCCGGGCGCAACTTCGATTACTTTTGAAGATATTTGGAAAGAACGTCACTTGGAATTGGCTGTCGAAGGCGATTATTGGTACGATTTTGTTCGCTTATCGTATTACAATCCCGATTTGGCAATCAGCAAGTTGAAAGCGCAACACCGGAAGGATTACGTCGGATTGGATGATTACTACAAACAAGATAGTCCGACAATCGGCGTGGACAATAACAGTGGTAAACCGACTCCGCGCTACAACGACGATGCTGCCAATCTCAACGTTCCTTCTAAGGAAATCTTTTATGCGAAATTCCCGGATACGGATCTTTCCATGAATCCGCGTTTGATGGAAGAACCGGTGGAATATGATTTGAATGGTTATGCTTATTAATAATTTTAGAAAACAGTAATGAATATGAAAAAAGATAAATTATCAAACAGTATAGTGAAAGTATTGCTTAGCCTGTTTTGTGTAACAAGTCTATTCTATACCTCTTGTAGCAGCGACAATGAGCCAGGAAAATATGACCTTACAAGTGGCAAGCCGACGGTGTATTACGTGCGTCTGTCGGATCCGGCAAAATCCGATTCGCTTTTGGCGGGAGCTTATATGGCTGAAACGATTTGCTTGGTTGGAGATAATTTGACCAGCATTAAAGAATTGTATTTCAACGATCAAAAAGCGATTCTGAATATCAATTTGATTACTAAGAACACGTTGTTCGTGACGGTTCCGAATGCAATTCCGGGAAATGTAGTGGATAAAATCTTCATGATTACCGGCTCGAAAGATACGGTGCCTTACGATTTCAAAGTGATTGTTCCGGCTCCGATCTTGAATAAAATGGTTTGCGAATATGTACCTGATGGCGGCGCAGCTGTCATTGAAGGCGATTATTTCATCGATGATCCGAATACTCCGCTTGAAGTAATCATGCCGGGTAATATTCCCGCCAAAGTATTGAATGTCCAAAAAACGAAAATCACTTTTGAAGTTCCGGCAAACAGTACGAAAGGTTTCATTAACGTGAAATCCTTGTACGGAACTACTCGTTCCAAATTTATTTTCCGCGACGACAGGGGAATGATTACCGATTACGATGCCGACTATCCTATTGTGAACAGTTGGGGACGTGCCGGGCACATTGAAGATGATCCTGCTTATTCGATTAGCGGCAGTTATCTGCGCTTGTCCGGATCCTTTACCGATCCCGACGAATGGACAGCCGGATCGGAAAGCGACGCGCTTTCTCATTTCTGGGCGGAAGATAACGGCAGGGTTGCTTATAATGGCGCCGATGCTAAAACCGCTATCTTCAAGTTTGAAGCCAATGTAACAAAGAATTGGAGCGCCGTGCCGCTGTATTTTATTTTTGCAGCTCAAGGTACAACCAACGGTCCCTTGTATGCCGACGGAGAACCACACGGAATTTGGGCGCCTTGGACATCGACCGGTTCTTACGAAAGTGATGGTTGGATCACTATAGCTATTCCTGTTTCGGAATTTAAATATGACGGCAAAGGAGTCAGCGTTGACCGTTTACCGGCTTCTTTCGATAACTTGAATATTTTCTTGGCCAGCCGCGGCTTTACCGCAGGTACTTCGTGTGATCCTGAAATCTTGCTTGATAATATCCGTGTAATACCTGGCGAATAATAGAAATTTTAAAAACTAAACAAGATGAAAAATAAATATTTATCAACATTGTTAAATCTGTGCTTAGTCGCATTCAGTTGTATGCTTATCTATACGGCTTGTGAGAAAGACAATGATTTAAATACAGATCAAATGGGAAGTTCCAAGATTACATTGAAATCTTTCGGACCTTCGCCAATCCCGCGTGGAGCCGAACTTCGTATCATTGGTACGAATTTGGACAAAGTGCAAAGTGTCGTCATCTCCGGTTGCGACCCGATTACTGAGATCAAGATCATCAATAAAAATGAAATTCGCGTAATGGTTCCTCAAAATGCGCAAGTAGGAAAAATTATCTTGAAAACTCCGCAAGGCGATATTACATCCGAAACGATTTTGACATTCTCCGAGCCGATTGAAATTACGAAAATGAGTCCCAATCCGATCAAAGCGGGACAAACATTGAAAATCGAAGGCGATTATCTCAATCTGATTAATGAAGTGATTTTAGCTGACGATGTGCATGTGGCTAAGGCGAATTTCGTCAGTCAAAGCCGCCAGACGATTGAAGTGATCGTTCCGGTGGAAGCTCAAACAGGCAAAGTTATTGTATCTGACGGAGCCGACCTCGTGGCGGAAGGAGAAGATCCCGGCATTCCTATCTGGGTGTATTCCAAAGATGAATTAACGGTTGTACTTCCTACCATCGAGGCGATTGCTCCGACAACTATCAAAGCCGGAAATACTTTAACAATTACCGGAAAAGATTTTGATCTGGTAGATCATATCGTATTTGCTGGTGATGTTGAAGAGATGGAATATTCGGTCAACGAAGCTTTTACGAAAATAGAAGTGATTGTTCCTGCCGCTGCACAAGATGGAGTGGTTACTTTAGTTGCCAAATCGGGCGTAGGCGTAGAGAGTGAAGCCATTACTTTGGTCGTTCCTTCCAATCTGGCAGCCTCTCCGGCAACCGTGAAGAATGGTGCACAACTGACAATTTCCGGACAAGATTTGGATTTGGTATCCGATGTTTTGTTTGGAGAATTGTCGGCGACTATTGTTTCTCAAACGGCTACCTCATTGGTTGTTACTGTTCCGGATGAAGCTAATTCCGCTATGGTTACTTTACAAACTTTGGCCGAAAAATCGGTGGAAGTAGCGATCGCTTATGTGAAACCGACGATTTCGTCTATCGCTCCGCTTTCGATCACTGCAGGCGATAATATCACTGTTACAGGAACGAATTTGGATCTGGTTCGTGAAATTATTTTCCACGCAGCTTCGGGAATAGTTTCCGTCAACTTAAGCGAAGCTCCCGCTGCTACTTCAATCACCGTTAAAACTCCGTTTACAGCCGCGAACGGAACAATTGACCTGAAAACCGTCAATGGAACGATCGTGACTTCCACGCAAAGTTTAACGGTTGCCGCAGCTACTTTGCCCACCGTGACCTCTATGCCGGCTATCTATCAATGGGGTAAATTGTTGGAAGTAGCAGGAATAAACTTGGAAAAAACCACGAAAATCATCTTCGATTACGGCGATACGCAGGTGCAGGTAAGTTCTTATCTTCCGAATGCCGACGGAACTACGCTACAAATGTACGTTCCTAAACACAAAGGAAATGCCGTCTTGAGATTTTACATGGATACCGAATACGGCAGCGAATATCCCTTGTCCGTGATTCCAACCGAAGTGATCAATCACCCGGACTTGGTTTTTGAAGATTTTGAAAATCACAACGGACACGATGCCGGTTGGGATGACTGGGCCGGCGCCTTCAATTATGACACAGAAGACGACGGAAATAAATACATCGAAATTCATGATGGTTTAAGCGGTTGGTCGTGGGTGTATGGTTGCAATCACCAATCAACCCGTGGAAATTTCCCCTCGTTGGACGATGCTTCCAAGTATATCATGAAGATCGATTTCAAAACGACCGGCGTGATTCCGTCCGATGTGAAATTCCAATTTAAATTAGGCGGAGTGGAAGGTAGCGGATTTACCAATTTCAGCGATCATGTCACCAGCAACAATGGTAATAACGAATGGTCCACTGCGACGGTTTCCATGACCGACTTGGGATTTTCCGGCGCAATCGACGGTACTTCCGGCGACTGGGGATTGATCTTGAATGGTGGAACGATTCCGGCCGGACTGAAGATCTCCGTTGACAATCTTCGCTTTGAACCTAAGTAATCACATTAAAAAAATAATAAGTTATGAAAAAGAATAATATATATCAATGGTTGTACGCAAGCGTAATTGTCATGACGAGCCTCTTTTTGTGGAGCGCTTGCGGCGAAGACGACACTTACGGCAAACCGGATGTAGATAATACGCCGCACCTGACTGTCAAGGACATCAATCCTAAAGTGACAAAACCCGGAAATATGGTTGTTATTTCCGGCAGGGATATGAATCTGGTGAAAGCAGTGCGTTTTGGAGAAACCGATCAATTTGTTGTTCTCCGTGAAGCGTTCGACAAAGTATCGACCAACAGTACGCAACTCGTTCTGACGATTCCCGAAGACGCTCCTATCGGAACCGTTTATGTAATCTCCAACGAGGATATTGCCTTGGAAGCCGGAACATTAACCGCGATGATGCCGGTGGTGGAAAAAATCGAACCAGTCAGCGCACTCTTGCCTGGCGACTA
>JAISKG010000154.1 GCA_031261015.1 Dysgonamonadaceae bacterium
CTTTGGCGATAAATTCGGCCACTTTGTCGTCTTTGACCAAGTTGATGGTACATCCGCCGAAGCCGCCGCCCATCACGCGCGAGCCGGTAACGCCGAGTTTTTTCGCCTGATCGTTGAGGAAATCCAGTTCGCGGCAGCTGACTTCATATTGTTTGCTCAAACCTTCGTGCGTTTCGTACATTTTTTTGCCGACGGTTTCGTAATCGTCTTTTTTCAGGGCTTCGCAAGTATCAAGCAAGCGTTGGATTTCGCCGATTACAAATTCGGCGCGCATGTAATCTTCTGCACTAACTTCCTCTTTTACTTCCTTTAACATGTTCATGTCGGCATCACGCAACAATTTGACTTCGGGATGTCTTTGGGCGATCGCTTTCACGACTGTTTCGCAAGATTCGCGACGTTTGTTGTAAGCCGAGGAAGCCAATTCATGCGCTACACAAGTGTTTAACAAAACCAATTGATAGCCTTTCGGGTGGAAGGGAACATATTCGTGTTCGAGCGAGCGGCAATCCAAGCGGATGAGCGAGCCTTCTTTGCCCATGCAGGAAGCGAATTGATCCATGATTCCGCATTTCACTCCTACATAATTATGCTCGGTTGATTGACCGATGGTCGCCAATTCCGGCCGGGTAAATCCCAAATGAAACTGATCGTTCAAAGCAAATCCGACTGCGCTTTCCAAAGCAGCCGACGACGACATTCCCGCGCCCAGCGGCACATCTCCCGATATCACAATATCGAAGCCCGGAATGTTTTTCCCTCGCTTCGTCATTTCGCGCGCTACGCCGAAAATATATTTCGCCCAACCTTCCTTAGGTTTGTCTTCTTCTTGCAGACCAAACTCCGACAACTCGTTCAGGTCCAGCGCAAACGCTTTGACACGGTCGGTTCCGTTAGGTTTGATGATGCAGTACATCGCTTTGTCGATGGCGCCCGGCAGCACAAATCCGCCGTTGTAGTCGGTATGTTCACCGATCAGGTTAATACGTCCCGGAGAAGTGTAAAGTACTCCGTCATTACCAAATAACTCTTGAAATTTCTCTTTAATTTTTGTTGTATCCATGGTTTAAAATTTAAATTATTACCTGTTTTTAAAATGGATTCCAAAATTAGGTATAATTCTTTATATTTCAAGCATGGATAATTTAGAAATTTGAATTTAAGGACAAAATTTATAGAAAATGGGACGGATGTTGATTTCAATCACCGCCTGCGCCAAGATGCTATTCCGTGCCGAATCCGATAAAAACAATACCCAAACAACGCCGCCGAAACAATCGCCAGCCACCAAGTCGAACCTGCTCCCCAATCATCTATCGCGTGCGCTTCCTCAGGCCGGTCCTGATAAATGAAAAAGGCAATCACGCCCACCAGATTATTCGTAAAATGCGCAACCACCGGAATCCAAATCGTTTGCGTGTAATATAACAAATATCCCAAATAACCGCCCAACAGAAAACGAGTGATAAATCCGTAAAATTGCAGATGCAGCGCGCTAAAAATAAACGCTACTACCCAAATCACAACATGTGGATTATGAATGATTTTCCCAAAAACTTTTTGCAATACACCCCGAAACAAAAACTCTTCTCCTATTCCCGTCAGCACACAGACAATCAGGATATTGAGAAGCAATACGACAAAACTGTGGGTATATAACATCTTCTCCGTTAATTGCATAGCCATTTCTTCCATCGTTTGCATCCAAGTTTCTATACTTCTTAGAGCTTCGGGCAAAACCATTTGCTTGTTGAGCGAATAAGTAAAATTCATAAAAGGGAGAGCAACAATCGTAGCTGTCATTGTCCACGTAACCAACGACCAACTTAACGGAAAATTCATTTGTAAATAATCTTTATAGCAGTCGCTAAACAGCCAAGCGCAAGCTAACGAAGGCAAAATAAAGACACATAATACTTGAAGTAATTGAGCAAGACGGAGATTGGATTGGAGCGATAACGCACCGGTCAAACCCGTAGCAATGACGCCGCCCAACGAGAACAAGCAAATCACTACCATCAATTGTACGATAAAAGAAGAGTCTTTAAATAACGCTTTCAACTCCATTTTAATATACTATATTAATTGTTTAATCCCTGTTTGCAAA
The DNA here is from genome assembly GCA_031261015.1 of Dysgonamonadaceae bacterium. GTDB lineage: Bacteria > Bacteroidota > Bacteroidia > Bacteroidales > Azobacteroidaceae > Azobacteroides. The sequence continues at coordinate 2,108 of JAISKG010000154.1, forward strand.
ATACCGGATAAACTGAATGCGTTCGTACAGCGACGGATCTTCGATGTGTGCATAATTGAGTTTGCCTTGAAATTCGGTGATCGAGCCAAAATTCATGTGAAGCATCCATTCTTCCATACTCTGTTTCATAGCTGCAATAATCTCGTTCCCGTTTTGATACAAGGTGCTGCAAATCTGCACGGCCGAAGCTCCTGCAAGAATACATTTGATCACATCCTCCCAATCGTGAACGCCCGCTGAAGCCGCCACCGGCATTTGAGGTAATTCTCCGCTTATAATCCCCGTCCAACGCAGAGTATCGCTGATTTCTCCGGATGAGCTAAACAAATTTCCTGAAGTCATTTGCAATTTATTTATATCAATATCAGGCTGATAAAAACGATTAAACAACACGACACCGGACACTCCGATCGTATATAAACGATCGACCAAATGCACAATATGATTGCAGTATTTGCCGATCTTCAAAATTACCGGAATCCGAACCGATTCCTTTACTTTTTGGGCAATCCGGATGTACGTTTTTTCCAAAAAATGCGGCTCGTCATAAATTTCCGTACTCAAAACAAAGATATTCAATTCAATAGCATCCGCGCCCGCCGATTCGATTTGTTGAGCAAAATCCATCCACGAATCATCTTTGTAGCAATTCACGCTCCCGATCACCGGAATGGTACATTGCGCCTTCGTTTCCCGGATCAATTGAAGATAATAATCAACGTGATTATGCTCCAAATAGGCCAGCGCCGGATCGCCGGATTCAAAATAAGAACTTTTCATCAGCAATTCAGCCGATTGTTTCGATAATTGTTCTTCGTATAATGATTGCAAAACCAGCGCGCCTACGCCTGCTTTTTCCAATTCTTTGTTCTTTTGCACAGTATTTGTCAGTCCCGAACTCGCAACGATAATCGGATTAGAAAGTGATAATCCGGCAAAAGATGTTTCCAATATTTTTGTCATAATCCAAGGGCTTTTTCGTAATTAGAGGACAAAACTAACAAATTTTAGTTAAAACGCCAAAAAATTACACGACTATCCGGCGAGCCGCGAAAATAATCCTCAAGCTTGTGAGATTACCCGAAAAATTCTTATCTTTGCAACCTTAAATTCTAATAATTCACTAAATTAATAAAGTTATGGATATTTCCCATATCGAACACATAGGGATCGCCGTCAAAAGCATTGCCGACAACCTTCCTTATTACGAGAACGTTCTTGGAATGAAATGCTACAACATTGAAGAAGTGGCCGACCAGAAAGTTAAAACCGCTTTTTTCAAAGTAGGACAAACGAAAATCGAATTGCTCGAACCGACTTCGGACGAATCAACCATCGCTAAATTTATCGAAAAACGAGGTGAAGGCGTGCATCACATCGCGTTTGCCGTTCCCGATGTGGCTGCTGCTCTGGCGGAAGCCGAATCCAAAGGCGTACAATTGATAGACAAAGCGCCGCGCAAGGGAGCCGAAGGCCTGAACATCGCCTTCTTACATCCCAAATCAACTCACGGTGTTTTAACGGAATTATGCATGTAAAATAAAATAGTTGAAAATTGAAAATTTAAAGTTGAAAACTAAACAACCAAAGTAATTTTCAACTTTCAACTTTCAACTTTCAACTTTCAATTTTCAACTTTCAATTAAATAATATATGAGCAACCAATTAGATAAAATTAAGGAACTGATCGAATTACGGGCGCAGGCCCGTATGGGCGGCGGCGAAAAAGCCATCGACAAACAACACGCACAAGGCAAATATACCGCTCGCGAACGCATCGCTATCCTGCTCGACGAAGGCAGTTTTGAAGAACTCGACATGTTCGTCGAACATCGCTGTACCAATTTTGGCATGGAAAAGAAAAAATTTCTGGGCGATGGTGTGGTGACCGGTTACGGCACTATCGACGGCCGCTTGGTTTATATTTTCGCTCAGGATTTTACCGTGATCGGCGGTTCGCTTTCGGAAACGATGGCGAAAAAAATCTGCAAAGTGATGGATTTGGCGATGATGATGGGCGCTCCCGTCATCGGATTGAACGATTCGGGCGGCGCGCGTATTCAGGAAGGAATCAACGCTTTGGCCGGTTACGCCGAGATTTTCCAACGCAATATTCTGGCATCGGGCGTAATTCCCCAGATTTCGGGAATCTTCGGCCCTTGCGCCGGCGGAGCTGTTTATTCTCCGGCTCTGACCGACTTTACCATCATGGCAAAAGGCATGAGTTACATGTTCCTTACCGGTCCGAAAGTGGTGAAAACCGTTACCGGCGAAGATGTTACGCAAGAACAATTAGGAGGAGCCGAAGTGCATGCTTCCCGTTCGGGCGTTACGCATTTTGCTGTGGAAACAGGTGAAGAAGGCTTGCAACTGATCCGTCGCTTGCTGAGTTTCATTCCGCAAAATAATATGGAAGAAGCTCCGGTCGTTGCTTGCGACGATCCGATCGACCGCTTGGAAGATTTGTTGAACGACATCATTCCCGACAGCCCGAACAAACCTTACGACATGTATGAGGTGATCGGCGCGATCATTGACAATGGTGAATTTTTGGAAGTTCACGCTAATTATGCACAAAATATCATCGTCGGTTTTGCCCGGTTCAACGGACAATCGGTCGGTATCGTGGCCAATCAGCCCAAATCGCTGGCCGGAGTTTTGGATATTAACGCTTCGCGCAAAGCGGCTCGTTTCGTTCGTTTCTGCGACGCCTTTAATATTCCGCTGGTTACTTTGGTCGATGTACCGGGATTCCTTCCGGGAACAGGTCAGGACTACGGCGGCGTGCTCACGCACGGAGCCAAATTGCTGGACGCGTACGGCGAAGCGACAGTCACCAAACTCACCGTCACTGTGCGCAAATC
>JAISKG010000169.1 GCA_031261015.1 Dysgonamonadaceae bacterium
CAACAAAAAACGGAAGAAGATTACTTGCGATTCCAATTCAACCAACTGAAAGAAGCGAAATTGCAACAGGAAGAACAAGCCGGATTGGAACAGGAAGCGGAAACTTTGGCGCATCTCGAAGACATTAAAACGGGACTTTATCAAATCGAGCAACTGCTTTCTATGGAAGAAACAGGCATCGTTCCGGCTTTGAAAAATGCACAGCAAACCGTACTTTCGCTGCACAAAATTTTTACTCCCGCCGAAGAAATTTCGGAACGAATCCAAACGGCTTATTTGGATCTGAAAGATTTGGCCGCCGGCATCCAATCCCGCCAAGAAAACTTGGAATTTAACCCCGAACGCCTTCAGCAAGTGACCGAACGCTTGGATTTGATCTATTCCCTGCAACTCAAGCACAAAATGGATTCGGTCGGGCAATTGCTTGAATTACAAAAAAATCTAGAGCAGAAATTACAAGCGATCGACTATTCCGATGAAGCCATTCTTCAATTGGAAAACGAACTGAATCAACACTATACGCAAGTGAAATCCTTATCCGAAGCGCTCACGGAAACCCGCCGGCAATCGGCTCGCTTGCTGGAACAACAATTAGTTGAAAAAATCAGCGTGCTCGGAATGTCTAACATGCGCTTTATCACCGAATTAACTCAGAAAGAACAACCCGATGCGACCGGAAGCGACGAAGTGGTTTATTTCTTCTCGGCCAATAAAAACGTCGAACTTAAACCGGTGGCGCAAACGGCTTCGGGCGGGGAAATCTCACGTTTGATGTTGGGAATCAAAGCGTTGATTTCGGGAACAATGGCTTTGCCGACTATCATTTTCGACGAAATCGACACGGGCGTTTCCGGCGAAATCGCCGACCGGATGGGCAACATTATGCACCGGATGGGCGAAGTGATGCAAGTCATTGCAATTACGCATTTGCCGCAAATTGCCGCCAAAGGAGAAGCACAATTTTTTGTCTATAAAGAAGAAACAAATCAGGCGACCGAAACACATATTCGCCGCCTTGCACCGGACGAACGCGTCCGGGAAATCGCACAAATGTTGAGCGGAGCGGAACTCACGGAAGCCGCCATCGCCAATGCTAAACAATTATTAAAACAATGAAAGAAAATGAAATGATCTTCGGCACGCGCGCCGTCATCGAGGCTGTCCAGGCCGGAAAAGAAATTGATAAAATATTGATCCGCAGGGATTTGAAGAATGAATTATCGCACGAACTTTTTGTTGTAGCGAAAGAAGCAAACCTTTTTTTGCAACGCGTTCCGCAAGAAAAATTAGATCGCTTGACGCGCAAAAATCATCAAGGTGTAATTGCTTTTATTTCAGCAGTTACTTATCAAAAATTGGAAGATATTGTCCCGTTTTTGTACGAGGAAGGCAAACTTCCGCTCATCGTTTTGCTCGATGGCGTGACCGATGTCCGCAATTTCGGCGCGATTGCCCGCACGTGCGAATGCGCCGGCGTGGATGCGATCGTAATTCCTTCACGGAACAGCGTTTCGGTAAATGCCGACGCTGTGAAAACTTCAGCCGGAGCATTGATGCACGTTCCGGTTTGTAAAGAATCGAGCATTACGGAAGCCCTTCAATTTTTGAAAAACTGCGGTTATAAAGTCGTGGCTGCCACGGAAAAAGCTGAATTGGATTATACAAAAACCGATTATCTTACGCCGGTTGCCTTGGTGATGGGTGGCGAAGATTACGGCATTTCCATTGATAATTTACGTTTGTGCGACGAGCGGGTGAAAATCCCGATTGCAGGCCGTATCGCTTCGCTCAACGTTTCCGCCGCGACCGCCGTTCTTTTGTATGAAGTTGTAAGACAAAGAAATAATTAATATGAAACAAGTAATTTTCAGTAAACAGGCGCCGGCTGCGATCGGGCCTTATTCTCAAGCCATTCAAGCCGGCAATTTCGTTTTTTTATCCGGGCAATTGGGATTGGATCCCGCTACCGGTGAATTTGTTGCAGGCGCGATCGCCGAACAGACTCAGCAAATTTTTAAAAATATTCAGGCCGTATTAAGCGAAGCCGGTTTCAATTTATCGCATGTAGTCAAAACGACGGTTTTTCTTGCTGATATGACTGATTTTGCCGCTATGAACGAAGTTTATGCCCAACATTTCGAAGCTCCTTATCCGGCGCGTTCGGCGGTGGCCGTGAAAACCTTACCTAAAAACGCTTTAGTCGAAATCGAAGTTACGGCATTCAAGGATTAATGGATCAGTTTCTTCAGCAACTAAATGATAATCAGCGCGAAGCGGTTCTTTACAACGAAGGACCGAGTTTGGTGATTGCCGGTGCAGGCTCCGGCAAAACTCGTGTATTGACTTACAAAGTCGCCTATTTACTGCAAAGCGGCATTTCTCCCTATTCCATTTTGGCGTTGACGTTTACCAACAAAGCCGCGCGGGAAATGAAGTCACGCATCGCGCAAATCACTAACGAAGACACGGCACGCCGCCTGTGGATGGGCACTTTTCACTCCATTTTTTCACGCATTTTGCGTCGCGAAGCCGATCGTTTCGGTTATCGTTCGGATTTCACAATTTATGATGCACAAGATTCTAAAAACCTGCTCAAAGCCATTATCAAAGAGAAGGAATTAGACGATAAAATTTACAAGCCGACAGTGGTTCAAGCACGGATTTCCAAAGCGAAAAATGCTTTGATTACGCCTTTCGAATACCGGCGCGATCCCGAACTGATTACCGACGATACGCATGTAAAACGCGGGCGGCTGCACGAAATTTATACCGATTATTGGAATCGTTGCAAAACTTCCGGTGTACTGGATTTCGATGATTTGCTGTTATATACTTATTTGCTTTTTCGCGATCATCCCGATGTACTCGAACGTTATCAAAATCAGTTTCGTTTTATCTTAGTAGATGAGTATCAGGACACTAACTCGGTGCAACATGCTATTGTCTGCCAATTGGCCGCCGATCATCACCGCGTTTGCGTGGTGGGCGACGATGCCCAAAGTATTTATTCTTTCCGCGGGGCGAATATTGGTAACATCTTGAATTTCAGGAAGACTTATCCCGAAAGCAAATTATTTAAATTGGAACAAAATTACCGTTCCACACAAACGATTGTCAATGCAGCTAATTCTTTGATTCATAAGAATAAAGAACAAATTCACAAAACGGTTTTTTCCAAAAATTCGCCCGGCGAACAAATCCAGGTGATGCGCGCCTATTCCGATTACGAGGAAGGCTTCAACGTTTCTTCGCGGATTGCCGAGATGCGGATGCTCCATCAGTATGATTATAAGGATTTTGCGATTTTGTATCGCACCAATGCGCAAAGCCGTATCTTTGAGGAAGCCTTGCGCAAACTGAATATTCCGTATAAGATTTATGGCGGCCTGTCGTTTTATCAACGCAAGGAAGTGAAAGACATTATCGCTTATATGCGCCTGATAGTCAATCCCAACGACGAGGAAGCCTTCAAGCGCGTAATCAATTATCCGGCGCGAGGAATCGGAAGTACAACTTTGAATAAAATCATTGCTGCCGCCAATCTACAAGGCGTTAGTCTTTGGGAAGTTATGTCGAATCCGATTGACTATAATCTGGGAATTACAAGTGGAACAGTCAGAAAATTAGCCGAATTTCAAACCTTAATCCAAGAATTTATTGATAATAATGCTACACAAAGCGCTTACGAACTTGGAACGGAAATCGTTCGTAAAACCGGATTGATGAGCGAATTATATGCCGATAAAACGATCGAAGGATTGAGCCGCGTGCAGAACGTGGAAGAATTGACCAACAGCTTGTATGGATTTGTTTCTTCGCGTTTGGAAGAAGGAAATCCGGCCGTCAAAATCGGCGATTTTCTGTTCGAAATTGCACTCTTGACCGATCAGGATACCGACAAGGACGAGAACCTCAGCCGGGTGACGATGATGACGGTTCATTCCGCTAAAGGTCTGGAGTTTCCGAATGTTTTTGTTGTCGGTTTGGAAGAAGATTTGTTCCCGTCGGAGCGAAGCAAAAACAGCGCGAAGGAAATCGAGGAAGAACGCCGTTTGTTTTACGTGGCGATCACCCGCGCAGAAGAAAATGTCATTTTGTCGTATGCTAAAAGTCGTTTTCAGAACGGACAATCGCGCATGTGCACACCCAGTCGCTTCATTCAGGATATTGATTCGGAATATTTACACTTACCAGCCGAAATATCAATCGATTCCAGCGAGCGTTTCGATCTGGAAACCGCTTTGAAAACGCAGATGCGCAGCTCGATTCCGAAACCTGAAATTTATTTGCGGGGGAGAGAGGATAACAGCACGCGCTGGCGGTCGGGTGCTCGTTGGGACTGGGGAAAGGATCAGGAAGAGGACACCCCGCAAAAGCCCTTCTTCACCAATCCGCTCAACCTGACCCAAATTCGTCATCGACAGACGGAAGAGCCTCGTCACGAACGAATTGGCGTGTTGGCTGTCGGCACAACTATTCGTCACGAACGCTTCGGCCTCGGGCATATCACTGAACTGACCGGCGAAAATGAAAATGCCAAAGCGACGGTGGAATTTAACAATTTCGGAAAAAAACAGTTGCTTTTGAAATTTGCTAAATTCGACGTTATTTGTTGAATCACAATAAATTAGTATTTCAATGAAAAAGATTGACATTGATTTCTCTCAAATTCCTTCGCCGGCTTACGTGATGGAAGAATCGTTGCTTCGCCGCAATTTGGAGTTGATCCGTTCGGTGAAAGAGCGCGCCGGCGTTCAGATTATCTTGGCTTTCAAGGCTTTTGCGCTCTGGAAATCGTTTCCAATTATCAAGGAATACATCCCTTATTCGACCGCGAGTTCGCCTTGGGAAGCGCAATTGGCTTGGGAAGAAATGGGGAGCAAAGCGCATACCTATTCGCCGGCTTATACGGAGCGGGATTTTCCAGCAATTCTGGCTCACAGTTCGCACATTACGTTTAATTCACTCTCGCAATTCCAGCGTTTTTATCCACAAGTTTCGGCTTATCCGGAAAAACTTTCCTGCGGTTTGCGCATCAATCCCGAATATTCCGAAGTGGAAACCGCGCTGTACAATCCGGCGGCTCCGGGTTCGCGCTTGGGTATGATTCGTGAAGTCTTGGGCGAAAATTTACCCGAAGGCGTGGAAGGCCTTCATTTTCATACGCTTTGCGAATCATCGTCATACACTTTGGAACATACCTTGGAACAAGTCGAAGCGAAATTCGGCGATTTGCTTCCGAAAGTTAAATGGTTGAATATGGGTGGCGGACATTTGATTACACGTCAAGATTACGAAGTAGAACATTTGATTCAACTCCTTTTGCATTTTAAAAAGAAATATCCTCATCTGGAAATTATTTTGGAGCCGGGCGCAGCATTTGTCTGGCAGACAGGTATTTTACGCTCTTCTGTTGTGGATATTGTGGAAAATCACGGTATTCAAACGGCGATTTTAGATATTTCGTTCACCTGTCATACGCCCGATTGTCTGGAAATGCCATACAAACCGGTGGTTCGCGGAGCCTATCAGGAACCGGTCGCCGGAAAACCAACTTATCGCCTGGGCGGAAATTCCTGTCTGAGTGGCGATTGGCTGGGCGACTGGTCGTTTGACCGAGAATTGCAAATCGGCGATACGATCGTTTTTGAAGATATGATTCATTATACGATTGTCAAAACGACGATGTTTAACGGGATTCCGCATCCGGATCTTTGTTTGTGGAAGAATGACGGGGAGTTGGAAGTTTACCGGCGGTTTACATATAAAGATTACAAAAACCGGATGAGTTAAAAAAATATTTCATACTTTTGCAGCCTTAAATTCCAAGTTGAACTTTATATTAAAAATTTATGTCCACTTATACCGAAGATTCCCGCAAAGTTACGACTCACCGCTTGATCGAAATGAAACAGCGTGGCGAAAAAATTTCCATGCTCACCGCTTACGATTATTCCATGGCTTCGTTGATCGACCAAGCTGGGATGGACGTAATTCTGGTCGGCGATTCCGCTTCCAACGTGATGGCCGGAAATGTAACGACGCTTCCAATCACTTTGGATCAAATGATTTATCACGGAAAATCGGTGATGAAAGCCGTGAAGCGGGCTTTGGTGGTCGTCGATCTGCCGTTCGGAACGTATCAGGGAAATTCCAAAGAAGCCGTTCATTCGGCGATTCGTGTGATGAAGGAAACGCATGCCGATTGCATTAAAATTGAGGGTGGAGCCGAAATTGCCGAGTCGGTTACGAGAATCCTCAGCACAGGTATTCCCATCATGGGACATCTGGGATTAACTCCGCAATCAATCAATAAATTCGGCACTTACACGGTGCGTGCCAAGGAAGAAGCGGAAGCGCAAAAATTGATTTCCGACGCGCATTTGTTGGAAGAATTAGGTTGCTTTGCCATTGTGTTAGAAAAGATTCCGGCATTTTTAGCCAAACAAGTCACCGAAGAATTGAAAATTCCCGTCATCGGAATAGGAGCCGGTCCGTATGCGGACGGACAAGTGCTGGTGATGCACGATATGTTGGGGATTAACAAGGAGTTCTCGCCCCGTTTCCTTCGCCGTTATGCCGATCTGGGCGATGAAATTATTGATGCCGTCAAACATTATATCCAAGATGTGAAGGATTGCGATTTTCCGAACGAAAAAGAATCGTATTTTTAATTCATATGCGCATGTTCACTTACTTTTACCGGATTTGGGACAAATACAATAAACCGATTTCCGCTTAATCATAGGAACTCAAAAAAAGATTTAGCCCCATTATTAAATTCTTGCGAATCTCGCAATTTTCCCGTAAATTTGTCGGTTATTAAAAACAACCCCGAATGTTGAACAAAGTTATTGCGGAAGCAAATATTCAAAAAGCTCAAAAAATCGTTGACAGGGCAGATAAGATTGTGATTGTCACGCATATTTCTCCCGATGGCGATGCGATGGGATCGTCGCTGGC
>JAISKG010000275.1 GCA_031261015.1 Dysgonamonadaceae bacterium
ATTGAAGACGTCGATTCGCAAGAAGATATTGATTTCTTGGTGAAAAAAATAATAAATCTTCGTATCTTTGATGATGAAAACAAAGTGATGAATCGATCATTGAAAGACGTTAATGGTAATTTGCTGTGTGTGAGCCAATTTACGCTTTGGGCTTCGACCAAGAAAGGCAACCGGCCGTCGTATTTGAGAGCTTCCAAGCCGGAAATAGCTATTCCGCTGTACCGGCAATTTTGTCGATCAATGAATGAAGAATTGGGAAAAGAAATTCAAACCGGAGAATTTGGCGCCGACATGCAAGTGGAATTACTGAACGATGGTCCCGTCACGATTTGGATGGATTCTAAAAATAGAGAATAAAAACTTTGAGAATATGAGCAAGATTGATGAAGTACTCGGTAAGTTCGGACGATTGGACGACGCAAGGATTGCCCAAGAAACAGCCGCATTAATCGAGAAATGGGCGGAAAATAACACGCCGGAAGTGAGAAAATTGTTGTATTCCTGCGTGGATTTAACGTCGTTGAATACAGAAGATTCCAAAGAAAGTATTTGGAAATTTGTCGAAAAAGTGAATGATTTTGACGGTTCCCGTTCCGATATGGAGAATGTGGCGGCGATTTGCGTTTTTCCTAATTTCGTTCAAACCGTGAAAGAGGCTTTGACGGCCGATGTGCGCATTGCTGCGGTGGCCGCCGGTTTCCCATCGAGTCAAACGTTTACCGAAGTGAAAGTCGCCGAAGTTTCCTTGGCGGTGCTCGATGGCGCCGATGAAATTGACGTTGTTCTTAACGCCGGCAACTTTTTCGATGAAGATTTCGAGAGCCTTGTCGAAGAAATTGAAGAAATCAAGCATGCTTGTCGCGATGCACATTTGAAAGTTATTCTCGAAACAGGATTGCTGAAAACGGCGGAAAATATTCAAAAAGCGTCCATTTTATCGATTTTTTCGGGTGCCGACTTTATCAAAACATCGACCGGAAAAGTGTATCCGGGCGCAAGTCCCGAAGCGGTTTATGTGATGTGTCAAGTTATAAAAGAGTATAATAAGCTGTATGACAAAAAGATAGGCATAAAAGTGTCGGGCGGTGTGCGCACCGTCGAGGCGGCTGTGCAATATTATACGTTGGTGAAAGAAATCTTAGGCGAAGAATGGGTAACGCCCGATTATTTCCGGCTTGGCGCCAGCAGTTTAGCCGATGCTTTGTTGGAAAAATAATTAAAAATGATGGTCAGCTATTTCAAAAAATACGGAATCACGATTGGGATATGTACTATCATCCTGATTTTCTGTGTGATACCAACATCCGAACTTCCGTCGGCTCCGGTGTCGGACTTTGATAAAATTGTCCATTTTCTCATGTTTATGGGCTTGTCGGGAGTTATTTTTTTCGATCAAACCGCGTATTTGAAGAATAAAATTTCAATAAAAGCCATTTGGATAGGTTCTTTTATTTTTCCTGTGGTTTTCGGAGGAAGTATCGAATTACTTCAACTTTGCATTCCTTACCGCTCCGGCGAGTGGCAAGACTTTTTATACGATGGAATCGGGGCTTTTGCGGGGACGTTGGCTTCTGGGTTGATTAACCGGGACAGGTGATTGCGGGAGAAAATTTTTTCCGGTATCAAAAAAATTGTATTTTTGTATTAATTTATCGATGAAATGGAAGATTCTAACTTTCTAACACAAACAGAAACTTTTCTCCGGAATCATTACAATTTGTCCGTTTTCATCGGCATTTTGTTTGGTGTTTTGATTCGTTTTGCCGGCATCTCCTCATTTCCCGCCGGCTTGAATCAGGATGAAGCCTCGATCGGTTACGAAACTTATTCACTGCTGCAAACGGCCGCCGACCGCAACGGACAACATTTACCCGTTCATTTTATATCTTGGGGTAGTGGACAAAATGTGTTATGTGCTTATTTATCAATGCTTTTTGTTAAAATTTTCGGTTTGAATGTATTTTCTATGCGCTTGCTCAATTCGTTGTTAACTTCGTTGTCATTGCTTGTTTTTTTCTTGTTGTTAAAGTCGGCATTAGGGCGAAAGAAAGCGTTTGCCGGATTGATTTTACTATGTATCATGCCTTGGCATATCATGATTGCCCGTTGGGGATTTGAATCCAACATTTTTCCTGCCTTTTTTCTCTTCGCTGTGTATTTCCTCTATAAGGGAATAAATGGTAAAATGCTATTTTTCCCTATTTCATCGGTATTTTTTGCACTTAGTTTGTATGCTTACGGCACGGCCTATCTGGTTGTTCCGTTATTTTTATTGTTGGTAATCCCTTATTTCGTTCGTCGGAAAAAAATTGCATTCAAATCGTTCATTCTGTCGGCAGTCTTGTTTCTTCTGTTTGCGTTGCCTGTTTTCCTGTTTGTCATAATTAACCACTTGGATTTGCCGCCAATGAATCTGGCAGGAATAACCATTCCACGCCTGCTCGAAAATCGTACGACGACGGTTTTTAATCTGACCGATGGTTTTTTCCTGTTCACAATGGCCAAAAATTTCGTTCGACTTTGCTATGTCTGTTTGCTGCAATCGGATTCCTTTTTGTCTAATGTCATTCCCGGTTTCGGCACGTTGTATTATATTTCGTTGCCTTTTCTTTTGCTTGGAATTGCTAAAATTTTGAAAAATAAAAATTTACGCCTTCAACCTATCCATTTCATAATGTTGATGTGGTTGGTTAGCAGTGTCGTTTTGGGATTGTGTACACACGTCAATATCAACCGGCTGAATATCATTTTTATCCCCATGATTTATTTTGTTATGGAGGGAATATTTGCCGGCTGCGATATTGTGAAAGAACAGTACAAAAAACTGTATATGAAAGGAATAGCAGCAATTTATGGATTTTACTTCCTGCTGTTTACCGGGTATTATTTTACCATGTATAACGAAAAAATCGCTTCTGATTTTTGTGTAGGTTTTGACCAATCCTTGCAATTTTGTAACGAGAATTTTCCCAATGACACTATTGATATTTCCACGCAGAACATCAATATGCCTTATATTTATGTTTGTTTTTATAATCAAATCTCTCCTGATATTTTTAGAAAAACCGTTGTTTATGACGAAGGAAATAGAAATTTTAGAGCAGTCAAATCGTTTGATAAATATCGTTTTGTGCCTGCTTGCGATGTTGTAAAATCAGGGATTATGATTATTGGCCGCAAAGATTTTGAATTGTTTCGGCCGCTGATTGGCGACAAAAAAGTAGAAACGTTTGAGGAATTTTATGTGGTTTATGAGGATTTTTGATTTAATTAAAAATCTTGGTTTTTCTCAGCTTTTCCGCTCAATAATATAATCCATCAACCGCAGCATCGCCGTTTTCGCCTCCGATTCGGGAAACCGGTCCAGTAGCGCGATTGTCTTTTCTTTAAACGATTGCATGATGGAAACGGCATAGTCGATGCCGTGGTAAGTCTTGGCAAAATCAATTAATTGGTGGATATTTTCTGCATCCAGTTCTTGTTTTTCGATGAAATGAATCATTTTACCGGAAATTTCTTTGGGCGCGTTTTGCAAAGCATGCAGCAAGGGCAAGGTGATTTTGCCTTCGCGAATGTCGTTTCCGGTTGGTTTGCCGATTTGTCCCTGCTCGAAATAATCGAAAATATCGTCGCGAATTTGGAAACAAATGCCGATGTTTTCGCCGATTTCGCGGAGCGTTTCGATTTGCTCGTGTTGAGTATCGACCGAAATAGCGCCTAACTCCGTGCAGGCCGAAATGAGCGTCGCCGTTTTTTTGCGGATCACTTCAAAATACCGGTTTTCATCGAGAGAAATCGTGTTGACCGAAACTAATTGCGTGAGTTCGCCATCGACCAAACTTTGAGCCAGATTTCCCAAAATGTGAAGTACTTTCCTGTTATTCGTGCGGATGCCGTTGACGATTGCCAGCGATAAAATATAGTCGCCGGCCAGGACGGCTGCACGATTATCGACGCGTGCATTCAGCGAAGGACGACTGCGCCGCTCCAAAGTTGTATCTACTACATCGTCGTGAATGAGCGTGGCGGTATGCAACAATTCCAAAACGACTGCATAGTCGATGGTTTTTTGATTAATCGTTCCACAAAGTTTCGCCGACAAAAGAAGAATAATCGGCCGCACCCGCTTCCCGCCGGTTTCGGCAATATAATCTAAAATACTTTGAAAATCAGGATTATGGCCTCGCAAAACCTGCTTAAAAGCCACTTGAAACAGTTCAAGTTCTTTTCTGACCGGTTGCGTAATGACAGATAAATTAT
>JAISKG010000149.1 GCA_031261015.1 Dysgonamonadaceae bacterium
CTTCCCCGCAAGCCAACATCCCCGTACTGTTGACCAAGGGCGTCAGGTGTTTCAGGGCTTGTTCTTTCCAAAATTCATTGTGCCGCTGATAAAAATAATGTCCGTACAAAGAGTCGAAAGCGCGTTGGTCATTATAACTCAATTCTTTATAAATAAACGAATAAACAGCCGCCGAGATGCGCGGATGATAATGATTCGGCTGCTCCTTATCTTCAATGAAAAGCACTTCGTTGCAAATCGCCATCAAACCGGCTTTGATCCGCTGACTCTTCGGATCGTCTTTCCCTTCAAAATAAACGCTGATTTTCCGTTGCGTATTAAAAGAAGTTTTCAGAATAAAACGATCGGAGTTAATGCGATCTAAATAAATCTGTTGCACTTCCGAAGCATATTCGCCGAACAATTCTTCCAAATGCCATTCGCCAACGGATGCGCGCGTAAAATGCTCCTTATTGAAATTCAAGCCCGAATGCCAAATTTCGTCCATACTGAACGGAATCGAGGGATTGAAGTAACCCAACAAACCTTCCAGCGATTGCTGCGGAATTTCCCAAATGCGGAAAAATCCCAAAATATGGTCGATCCGGTAAGCATCGAAATAATCCGACATTTTGCGGAAACGCTTTTTCCACCAGCTGTATTGATCGGCTTCCATCGCATCCCAATTGTAAGTCGGGAATCCCCAATTCTGTCCTTTAATCGAAAAATCATCGGGCGGCGCGCCGGCTTGCGCATCGATATTGAAGTACGCCGGTTCTGTCCACGCTTCGATACTTACATTGCTGATTCCGATGGGAATATCGCCTTTCAGTACTACGCCGTTGGCATAGCAATAATCACGCACTTTCGTCAATTGCTTGTGCAAATGGAATTGCAGAAAATAATAAATTGCAATTTCTTTGTAGTGAGCCGTTTCGGGACTGCAAAGCTGATCAATTTTTTCCTTGTGATACACAGAATAATTTTTCCAGAAATGAAAATCGGGCGTTCCGTTTTTGTCGCGCAAATAAGAATAGGCAGCGTAAGGCGTGAGCCATTCTTTATTATTCTCGAAGAAAGTGAGATATTCTTTGGATTTCAATGTCTTATCGCCTTCTTGATCGAAAATTTCACGGAAAAATTCCCATTTGAATTGATCGACCTGTTCGTAATCGACGGCCGGCAAAGCATTAAGTTTCTGCTGCAATTCTTGGAAATACGTTTTGCGCTGCGTATTCCTCAACGTTCCCATCGCATTCAATTCCAGATACAAAGGATGCAACGCATAAATCGAAATCGCGTTGTAAGGGTAAGAATCGACCCAAGTGTGCGTCATCGTCGTGTCATTGATCGGCAAAATCTGAATCATCTTTTGATCGGTCAGTTTCACCCAATCGACTATTTTATGTAAATCGCCGAAATCGCCGATGCCGAAACTTTCTTCCGAACGGAGCGAAAAAACGGGAATAACCAAACCGGCGCAGCGCCAATTGTGGTCGTCATCGCGGAATTGCAATCCCGACAACACCACTGTTTCCTTGTCTTTCGGAAAAAGATGATTGAACATCCGGTTCTCGCCTTTTTCCCAACGAACCACCGAACGATCCGCATTATTTATAATCAATAATTTATATTCGACCGGATAATGCATATCCGCTGCATCGAAATTCAATTCCCATTCGGGAAAATTTTCACAGCCGAAAACGAGGGCTTTATCTGCATCCCAATTTCCCAAAGCCTCCTGATTACCAACCAAGGCCAAACTTTGATCCTGCGTAAGATAAGGCGCCCAAGCTTTGATTTGCATCGTTCGGCGGCTCTGAATTTTTTGAGCCGGCGTTCGATCAGGATGCGCCAATAAACTTTGAGTAAACGCTGAAGAGAAGAATGCAAAATTGTGCGGCCGGTTCTGCCAAACATCCCAAGTCACAAACGATTGCTTATCCTGCGACAAGAGCAAACAATGTTTTTTCTCCCATTCTTCAAAAAATTGTTGCCCGTTGGAACAAATCAGATAGCGGTATTCCAACTCAACGTTCCGATTGGGAATTTCTATTTCCAACTGCCAATTGCCGTCGCCGGAATATTGCATTTCCTTTGCCGAATTGGTATCCCATGCGCCCAGTTCAGGCAGCGAACCTACGAGATGCAAAGTCTGTCCCCAAACCGTGTGGTAATGAATGTTAAAGGTGATTTTCATGATTGAATCTTATAAAATATCGTTATTATTGTATATAAAATTTGATAGTTTTTACTTCGCGATTGCCGATGATTTTCAAAAGATACGTTCCGCTCGACCAATTCAATGGATGATGGCTAACGGGAGTCGTAACCGTTTGATGTAACAATAATTGTCCGGTAATTGTATAAAAGAAAAGTTCGGCTTTATCTTGATTCTCTCCCAAATCAACCGTTAATTTCTGTCCCGGCCGGAGCGGATTCGGATAAATCCGCGACAAAGTTGTTTCCGGCTGATTGATAGCCGAAAGCGTGACGGTGACTTGTATTTCTTCCTTCGCCGTTTCCGTTCCGCCGGTCGGTACAATGCTGACGCCGTAAACATAAACGCCGCTTTGAGTAAGAATATCACGGTAAGTAGTTTCGGTCGTGGATTGAATAAACACGCCGTCGCGGTAAATATTGTAATGATCAATCGAAATATCAATATCCGGCGTTGTCCAGTTCAATTGAACCTGACCGTTGGAAACCGTCGCTTCCAAATTGATGCCCAGCGTGCTTTCATACATAAATTTAAATGAAATTGTTCCTCCCGGTTCCTGAATTTCCGTGATGGGTTTGGAAACCAAAGTCCCGTTCCACAAACGCATGGCAGGCAGGCTGCTATCGGTAAAACCTTTGTTGCGCGAAAAAGGACAAACCTTGTTAACGCGCGTGTCGTTGATATCGCCGTAAGACGCTACTGTGCCCGTAGGAATCTCCAGATTGGAAGAAGCGTACACCGGATAAACTCGCTGAGGATGCCCGTTGTTTACCGTATTTGCCGCAATCTGTTGCTGCGTTACACTGACATGGTAAATCAACAAGCCATGGGAAGGTATGCTTCCGTCAAATCCTTGTTTTTGGCGGTTTTCCAACACATAATACTCATTTATTACGGGTGTTTTGATGATATATGCCACCGGATTTTGAGCCGAATTAAGCATATTGGTTACCTGCTGTTTCACTTTGAGTTCCACGGGAGTCACCCAACCCATGACTATTTTTTGATACATATTGAAATGTGCCGGCTGAGAGCCGCTGTTCAACCAGCTTCCGCCGGCCATCAAATCCCAATTGCCGGTTCCCAAAAAATCGCCGCCGCTACCTTCGCCGTCGGCATCATAAAAATCGGGAGCGCCAAAAACATGCCCCAATTCGTGGCAGACTGGACCAATGGTTGAGATATTCGTCCCGCTGATTCCTCGCAATTCGGGAGAACAGGAATAGGTATCCAATTTTTTACCGCTAAACGTCAGCGTAGGCCAAAACCCCGATTCGTGCGACCAAATATTGTCGGGATCGGCTCCGCTATATTCTTCACCGTAGCCGGCATGAATAATATGGAAAGCGTCGATGTAGCCGTCGCCGTCGTTATCAAAATCCGCTGGAGTGACAGCAGGATCTTTAAACGCAAAATTGGCGGCTTCGCGCGCTAATTCGTTCACGTGTAAATCATTGCCGCCTGCTCCGTTTTGCCCGTAATATCTCCAGGGTTTGGCGGCGGTGTAAGGGCCGACCACCGTCATAATCATATCCAACTGACCGTAAGAATTTTCCAAGTAAAAATCGCGAACGCTTCCGTAGGCGCCACCGACTTTATAACCTTTTTGATTCATCAGGTTTTCAAATTCCTGCAAAGTTTTAACCATCGGTAGATCAGTGAATTGGATTAATGCACAAAGGGCTTTTGCCGTTTCGTCGCCGGTCGATCGCAGAGAAACCGACCGCAAACGCACCTCGGATTCCATCGTTGCGATTTGACGGAAAAGCTGCTTTTGTTTTTCGCTGTAAAACAACCTTTTGGGTATATGAACCAAAGCCGCTTCGGTTTCCGGAGAACGATAAGCCGGATTGACTGCCCGCAAGTTTGACGGCGTTAAATCGCCCGATTCGTCCAAGACGGCGTAAACCGGAATTTTATTTGCATCATACAATAAAGTATAACCGTCGTCCGATTCCATCCATTTGATACGTTCGTCGCCGCGTGCGCGCAACGTGATTTCATTTTTTGTACCCGGATTTAAAGTTGTAAAATACGGATAAGCCGGCACGCTCCAGGCCGAAAAATAGTGAGTTAAGAAAACGAAAAACGTCAAAAAGACGCATTTAAAAATTTGTTTTGACATGATATTTTCCAGTTATAAGTAAAATAATGGAACAAATATACAGGAATTTTCTCAATTATAGACAGGCGCATAAAAAATTTAGGAGGACTTTGGGTTTCACCCTCGCAAAGATTTTCATGAATTTTACCATCCATTTGTGCAAATATCAAAACATTATTGTACCTTTGTACCTGAAACATCCATGGGCTTGACCGGTTTTGACAGCGGGCAGAGATGGTTTGTAAGCATGCAGTGCATCGTTGTTCAGCACTTTAATCTTGAATGATAACAATTTAATTGGCGAAAACACTTACGCTCTCGCTGCTTGATCGAAGTATAGTAGATCTTAAGCTTTATTCCTTCTCAAGGAGTTGGAACGAGACATCACCCGGAAGCTCTGGCTTCGAAGCAATCCGACCCGGTGGTGCAAGCAATATCGGAGATAGTCTGAAGGAAGTCCCGGCTTTCGGACGAAATTAAGGGACTAAGTTTCACATTGGTTGTTCTGCGCTTGTGTGAAATCGAAAACCTCAGCAGAAATAAGCATGTAGAAAGCAAATGATTTCCTCGTTTGGACGAGGGTTCGACTCCCTCCAGGTCCACTTTTTTAATAGGTCCACTCTAACTAAGTAAGGAATAAATGCTTACACTCAAAGTAATTACGGAAAATACCCAAGAGGTAATCGACCGCTTAGCGAAAAAACATTACGATGCACAGGCCATCATTGCCGAAGTTTTAACGACTGACAAAACGCGGAAATCGGCGCAACAATCATTGGATAATAATTTGGCGAAAATCAATCAGTTGTCGAAATCTATCGGTCAATTGATGAAAGAAGGTCAAAAAGAAGCCGCCGAAGCAGCTCGTCAGGAAGTAAGCGCTTTGAAAGAAGCAAGCAAGCAATTGGAAATCGACATGAAAGAGGCCGAAAAGCAACTGACCGGATTGCTTTGCCAAATTCCAAATCTTCCTTCCGATCGCGTTCCGGCCGGTAAACAGGCCGAAGATAACGTAGTGGAAAAATCCGGTGGAATTATTCCCGCTTTGTACGAAGGCGCATTGCCGCATTGGGAATTAGCGAAAAAATACGATTTAATCGACTTTGAATTAGGCGTAAAAATAGCCGGAGCGGGATTTCCCGTTTATAAAAAACAAGGCGCGCAACTACAACGCGCTTTAATCAATTTCTTTTTGGACAAGGCGCGCGAAGCCGGTTACGAAGAAGTGCAGCCGCCCTACGTAGTGAACGCCGATTCCGGCTATGGAACCGGACAATTGCCTGATAAAGAGGGACAAATGTATCAT